>NZ_JBXWNC010000008.1:0-215284 GCF_059610165.1 Ruegeria sp. YTSA135
CGATGTTGTGCGTGTGCAGCAGAAAACTCCGAAACCGGACTTTCACGGCGCCAGTCATGTATGTCTCACTTGCGGACTAAGAGGTCAGTGGCTTGAAGTCTTTTTAAACAACGGCGTCGTCCTTGCGGTCGGTTTGGTGCCAATGTTCGGGGCTCGTTAAATGTCTGGATTCTGAAGGCCCCCTTCCCATAGGCTGCTATCTAAAATGGATAAGCGAAGGGAGGATGAAATGCTTGATACGACACTAACGGACCAGACGCAGACATTTCTTGATGCGTTCGGCGAAGCACTCGAAAAAGGAGATGTTGAAGCTGCCACCGAGATGTTTCAGGATGACTGCTACTGGCGCGACCTAGTGACCTTCACTTGGAACATCAAAACGGTTGAAGGAAAAGGTCAGGTGGCCGATATGTTGCGGCACCAACTGGAGACGATTAAGCCAACAGGATGGAAGGTCGCGGATGGCGAGGTTCCGACTGTAGACGGTGGCATCACAACAGCATGGATCAAATTTGAAACTGAGGTTGCGCGCGGTTACGGTTTGATCCGTCTGAAGGATGGGTTGATCTGGACGCTGCTGACCACAATGGTCGAACTCAAAGGACATGAAGAACCCAAAGGCTTTCAGCGTCCGCTCGGAGCTAAACATGGAGCGGGGAAACACCGCATGACCTGGAAAGAAGAGCGGGAACAAGAAGAGACGGAACTCGGATACAACACGCAACCTTACTGCCTGATCATTGGCGGCGGACAGGGCGGTATTGCTTTGGGTGCACGTCTTCGCCAACTCGGCGTGCCCACTATCATTGTGGAGCGCAACGAGCGCCCCGGCGACAGCTGGCGTAAACGCTACAAGTCCCTCTGCCTGCATGACCCCGTCTGGTACGACCATCTGCCTTACATCAAATTCCCAGAGAATTGGCCGGTCTTCTCACCCAAGGATAAAATCGGTGATTGGCTCGAAATGTACACCAAGGTGATGGAGCTCAACTACTGGACGCATACGACCGCCAAGTCCGCCAGCTATGACGAGACAACCAAGGAGTGGACGGTCGTTGTAGATCGCAACGGTGAGGAAGTAACGCTGAAACCTAAACAGCTGGTCATGGCGACGGGTATGTCAGGCAAGGCCAACATGCCGAGCTTTCCGGGCATGGATAAGTTCAAGGGCGATCAGCATCATTCATCGCAGCATCCAGGCCCAGACAAGTACAAGGGCAAAAAGGCGGTTATAGTTGGGTCAAACAACTCCGCGCACGACATCGCGGCTGCCCTGTGGGAGAATGATGTCGACGTCACCATGGTTCAGCGTTCCTCTACACATATTGTGAGGTCCGATACTTTGATGGAGATCGGGCTCGGGGATCTTTATTCCGAACGAGCCGTCGAAGCCGGCATGACGACCGAAAAGGCAGACCTTATCTTCGCTTCGCTGCCCTATGCGATCCTACATGAGTTCCAGATTCCAGCCTACGCCGCGATGAAGGAACAGGATAAGGCGTTCTATGACGGGCTTGAGAAAGCAGGGTTTTGGCTGGACTGGGGTGACGACGACTCCGGTCTGTTCATGAAATATCTGCGCCGTGGCTCAGGCTACTATATCGACATCGGCGCCAGCCAACTTATCATTGACGGAGAGATCAAGATAAAGCGTGGTCAGGTTGTTGAGGTGGACGAAACCGGCGTCATTTTAGATGATGGAACACATCTCGACGCAGATGTCATTGTCTATGCAACTGGCTACAATTCGATGAATGGTTGGATTGCAGATCTGGCTGGTCAAGAAATGGCTGACAAAGTCGGGAAAGTATGGGGTTTGGGATCGGATACCACCAAGGATCCGGGTCCTTGGGAGGGGGAACAGCGCAACATGTGGAAACCCACGCAGCAAGAAGCTCTATGGTTTCATGGCGGAAATCTGCATCAATCGCGCCATTATTCGCAGTTTCTGTCGCTGCAGATAAAAGCTCGGATGGAAGGTATCGAAACGCCTGTTTATGGCCTTCAAGACGTACACCATTTGTCTTGATCGTCGTCGTCGGGCCGGAAAAATTCCGGCCCAACTTTCCCAAACGAATACGCGCTAAATCAACCGTCCCTTCATTCCATTAAAAGTCAGAAGTGTTCGCGAGATATTTTGCGCGGCTTGTAGTCAAAATTCAGTTCGCGCCTGTTTGGCAACAGAGTGTTGTCGTTACCGAAGGCCAGTGGCGAACTTGGCAGGTTTTCCACTGTCGGTGACTCTTTCGTAGATGCGTTTGAAGTCCGGGTTTAACCTGATGGCGGTGAGCCTGGCACATAGAGAACCGCATGTTTGCCCCAGACTTTGAATAGTCCTCTCTGTCAATGAGTTCAGGACAACTGCCGGACTACTCCGCAACATCCATCGAGAAGAAATACGTCGCGCACAACGCTTGATCGGCAATGCCTTCAGGCGGTTCCACTCCAGTAAACATCGCTACGCCAAGGTAGGTGAACCCGGAGCTGTCCTCACTCCAGGCTGCCATATACGTGATTGGCTGGTCGCCACAAAGCGTGTTTCCCCGACGCAGTGGGCCTGCATCCCCTGATACACGAAACACCTGAGCAACAGGCACGTCGCCAGACGCGCCCCAATGGCCTGAACTCTTGGGGTCATGAAATTCGAGATCAAGAAACCTTCCGGTCTCGAAAACCATCTGCTCGGTAGACAAGATCACTGGCCCGGTAATCGCCATTGCCGTTTCGCTGGAAGGATTGAAAGCTTTGGATTCCTCAAAGAGGGGTTGGGATGATGCTGGACCTCCCAATATAGCTATTGCCATTGGCAGTATAAGCGTCGATCGGCACATTTGATTCTCCAGTGTGCGAAGTAGCTTGGCAACTTTACAGCACCGTTATGCTATGCCGTTGAATGCAGCCGCGAGTTCCTGTTCACTGTTTCGAATGCCGCGCAAGCGATCAAGGTCTGAGAAGGGCTGATTGTGTTGAAAAACTCCGGTTATCGAAAATCGCACCGAAAAATTAGAATAAATTTCCCACAGGTCGCCTGTTTGAAAACACTGTTTGCAAAACGTCACTTTTGCAGAACGATTTTCTGCCAATTTGACCGTTCTCGGCGAAGCACCGAGTTTTTCAACACAATCAGCTCGAAGCCGCTATCTGACAAAAACTGCCAGATGACTGAAATCCAGAGCTTTGCAGACATAGCATCCGACCTTCATAAGTTCTTTGCGAAGACCACCGGTTTCGGCTGCAGACTAGGCATCGGGCCGCTTTCTCGCCTGCAGCGCAAGTCTTTCACGATTCAAAGTATAAAGTCCCGTCGCCACGATGATGGCGGCGCCGAGCCAGGTCCATCCATCTGGCAACTGCCCAAACACGATAAACCCGTAGAGAGTGCCCCACAAAAGCAAGCTGTATTGAACGGGAGCGACCACGACGGCCTGGGCGGCGTCCAAGGCCATTATGACAAGAATCTCAGCAATTGCTGCAAATACAGCCATTGCCAGTAACAAACCGAATTCCAGCGGGCTTTCTGGTGTTTGCCAGATGAATGGCAATGGAAGCGTCAGAAGGCCCCAGGACACGATTGCAGTGTACGCAACCGTGGTTCGTGTCTTGTCTTCGCCCGCCAGAATACGAGAGAGTACCTGCCGCAGAGCGAAGGCAGATGCCGCCACGATCAATAAGAGCGCAGCGGGATGAATGACGCCCAAACCGGGGCGGATGACGATCAGAGTTCCGAGGAAGCCGATGACCACGGCGGACCATCTTCGGACACCCACCGGCTCTCGCAGGATCAGCGCGCCCATCAAAGTCACCATGAAGGGGGCAACAAATGTGATCGCGACGGCATCAGCTAACGGAACGTAGGCGACGCCAACAATGAAGAGCGTTGCAGAACAAGCCGCCAGAACGCCGCGCCCTATCTGCAGTTTGGGATTGGTGGAGGACAAAACAGATTTGCCCTGAACACCAATTAGTACGAGCACACCCAACAACAGCCCCAGTTGGCGAAACCACACGATCTGGATGGGATGAACGGTGTCTGTCAGGAACTTTCCCATCGTATCAACGCCGGAGAACAGAAACATGCCCATCGCCATAAAAGCGATGCCGCGCAGGCTGTCTGTTCGTTGAGACGTTGATAGCTGCTTTTTCGGAATGATTGGTGTGATGGCCATATACGAATTGATTAGAGCAACCTTTAATTTGACGCTATTCAAATCCGTCAACTTACCGCGCGTTTACAGTTCGCTGCTCACGCGAAAGGAATGCCAACAGAACTTCCGCTCCGGGCTGCTTGTGTTGAAAAACTCGGTGCTTCGCCGAGAACGGTCAAATTGGCAGAAAATCGTTCTGCAAAAGTGACGTTTTGCAAACAGTGTTTTCAAACAGGCGACCTGTGGGAAATTTGTTCTAATTTTTCGGTGCGATTTTCGATAACCGGAGTTTTTCAACACAATCGGCTCAGTGCCGTTGTTCGCCGCACTTTGGCTGAGTGTCCGCTTAGGCTGCGCAAGCCGTCACTTGGGAGCAGGTCGACCCTAGTGACGCGTCAAGAGGCCCCTTCCCTGTACTGCTAGTTTTCTTCCCTGTTCTGCCTAAATATTTCCCTGTTCCTCGCAATAAATTCCCTGTTCTTTGAAGAGCAGGGAATTGCTCAATAACACGTTGTAATCGCTCTGGAAAAATCGGAAAAATACCCAAGAAATAGGCCAAATCGACGAAAAACTGCAAATATTCCCTGTAAATTCCCTGTTAGCAGGGAAAACAACACCCGAGACCGGTTCGCTCAAGACTGGTTCCACCACCACTCAGTCACCACAAAACCGTGTTGGTCACGCCCTCTCTGGATAGTGCTATTTTTTCCGTGGGTTACGAGGAGTGACGGCAGTCGAGACCTCAAGTATTGTCTCTGATCAGAGCCATTTTGGCGCGATTTCGGCCGAAGTCTCAGTGGAGCATTTACGCGTGAGGTCTTGAGGCAGGCCTGGATGCGCTATTGATGCGGAAAGCCCAGAATATTCCGCTGTTCATGCCAGTTCAGCGGTAATTCCGGAAGGCTACGCACCTTCTTTGCCGTGAGGTGTTGTGGCTGACGGCCTTCGAGAATAGCCGTTGAGATATCCGGTGCCAGCCAGGCAAGTGGCAGGATGCGACTGACCGATCCGCTTCGGAGCCCTTCGCGGTCTTCGATCTGGCGGATGGTGCTGGACGTGCCGTCAAGAAGTTCGGCTGACCACCGTCTCGCATCAGCGACGAGGTTGATGAGGCCCTGATCCGGCTGAGGCGTATCGTCCGGCGCAATGATGATCGGCCTCGCCCGTCCGGTCTGACGCTTTTGGAACGAGACGTCGAAGGCGGCATGGATTGGCAACTCAGCATTCTCAGTTGGCAGTAACGCACCCAGATCCAACCGAACACAAAACTGCCCCTTTGATAAATCAATGCGGTCGACCAAGCCGGCGAGATGCTGTGCATCTGGGTGTTCACCCTCATCGGCAATCTGGTTTCTCAGAAAATTCACTGCCCGGAGGATCTCTGCGATCGACGACGGATCAAAATCGACTGTCGATCTGATCTGCCGGGTCAGCCATGACCGATCGTCCAGGTGGTTCCTGAGCCCACTCAGAGCCAGCCGCTCGACTTCTCCGGCGGGAAGTCGTTCGATGTTGCCTTGGTCGTCTGAGCCGGATGGCGTTGACGTGTAATATCAATACCGCCGCGATTGGGCTGTTCCGCCCGTGCGCGTCGACTTGCTGGCGTAGGTCGTGCGCATTGGGCGGCCTACGGAATCATAGAGCAGCCCGTCGAGTAGGCGCCGAGCTGACCGTCGGGTCGTTCCGATCTTCCTGCCACCGTGGCTTGCAAGCAGCTCCTGCACCTGCTGCCAGGTAGCATCGTCGATGATGGCCTCATGTAGCCCATCATAGAGCTCTTCCTTGTGACGAGTCTTGCCGATATAGATGGGGTTGCGCAGGATGTTGTAGAGCGCAGCACGAGAGAAGGATGTACCTCCCGTCGTGCGCCCGTACCGGTCGGTCCGGCGTTTGCTTACGATACTGAGCGCGTCGAGCCTGTCGGACAGTTCGCGTACCGATCCGGCCGCCAGATACTCGGCAAATATGGTGCGGATCGCTTCGGCCTCAACCGGGTTAACAACCAAGGCTTTGTCGTTGACGTCATACCCCATTGGCACCGCGCCCCCCATCCAGATCCCCTTACGTCTGGAAGCTGCAACCTTGTCCCGGATACGCTCAGCCGTCACCTCGCGCTCGAACTGGGCGAATGACAATAGGGCGTTTAGGGTCAGGCGACCCATAGACGATGTCGTATTGAAGGCTTGGGTGACCGACACGAACGACACCCCTGCCCCGTCGAAGAGATCGACCATCTTCGCAAAGTCCGCCAGCGACCGGGTCAGGCGGTCCACCTTGTAGACAACGATGACGTCGACGCGGCCTGCCTCCACTTCGTTGAGCAATTGTGTAAGTCCGGGTCGATCCATGGATCCGCCGGAGAACCCGCCATCGTCATAGCGATCAGAGAGCTCTGCCCAGCCCTCGTGCTTCTGGCTCAGGATATAGGCCGCGCAGGCTTCCCTCTGCGCGTCGAGCGAGTTGAAGTCCTGTTCCAACCCCTCCTCGGTCGACTTACGGGTATAAATGGCGCAGCGCTGGCGGATCATGGCTATGCGACCTCGCGCAAACCAAAGAACTTGGGCCCGTTGCGGTTGGTCCCGGTCATCGCCCGTGCCACCGCCGACAGCGAGGAATAGCTCTGGCCGTTCCAGATCGCGCCGCCGTCCGCTGTAATCACCACTTCATGGGTGTCCCCGCCCCAAGCCTTCAGGATGCGGGTTCCGTCGCCAACCGTTGCTGGTACGGCGCCCCTGCAGCTATTCAGGAAACGCGAGTCAGTCCGGGCACGGATGACCCGCTTCCAGGCACGGCGTGCAAAGGCGCTCTCACCTCCCGCCGAAGCTGCCTGTGCATGCCATGCCAACGACAACCGCATCAGGCGCGCGGTAAAGGTTTTGGGCGGCGCGGTGCCCGTGGTCGCCTGCCAGATACGGCGCAGCGTTGCGGCGTCAACTTCTGCTAGTCGGCAGATATCGGGGGCGGTCACAGTCGATGTCATTGTCCTTCCCCCGGCATGATACGGTAGCGGGCCACCCTGCCCGACCGGTCAAGCTCAACACGTACGCCCGACGACCGCAGGCGCGAGATCGCCGCGCGTATCGTATGCGGCTGCCAGCCCAACTGCTTTTGGATCTGCACAACTGTTGCCCCGGTGCGGCGTGCCAGGAGTTTGCGCAGCGTCTCAGTTTTGGGCTCGGGAACTGGCCTCGACGATCTGTGGTTGGCGGGATCAGAAGGAAGGTTTTCTGTGGTTTGATTGGTCATCCAGGTCTCCTCTTGGTCGCGAGGCAATCTCGTGCCCCGTACTGACCAAAGCCCGGAGTTCCGGGCGGGAGGCTAAATTCGTTCAATAACGTCAGTGACACTCGCCCTTGCCCGGAAGTCCAGTGGAAGATGGACAATCGAACGCTGGGGTGCTGCCAGACCAATTCGAACTCGTCTCGGGTGAGACAGTATCACTGCCCCTATCCCGCGCAGAGACTGCGCCACTCATCCAGAGCGGCGGCACGGTTCAGCTTGAATCTTGATCTTGAGTAGAGGCTGCGCTCTGAATTGAAGAGGTTGTAGACTGAAGCATGGACGGCGGCGAATTTCTGCAAACTTCGCATCCGCCTGAAGCGAAGCATTGCCCTCTCCCGTCGTCGGAATGGCAGGTGAGAATTCTCGGCTCTGTTGTTCAGCCAGCGGCCCGTTTCCTGCCGATTTGCAGCACCGATTTCCCTAAGCGCGGAACCGTAAGATCTGAGCCGATCTGTCACAATCACTTCGGGGCGGCCATGCTTACGCATTGCTTTCTTTAGAAATTTCAACGCAGCCTTCTTGTCGCGTTTCCTGGTGACAAAGCTCTCAAGCACTTCACCTTCGTGATCGACGGCCCGCCAGAAATAGTGTCGTTCGCCATTTACCTTGACGAACATTTCATCCAGATGCCAGCGCCACTGGCTCGACTTCATTCCGAAAATGCGCCGCTTCCTGATTTCAGATGCGAACATCGGACCAAACCGATGCCACCAGTATCGAACCGCTTCGTGGCTGACATCGACACCCCGCTCATGCAAGAGATCCTCCACATTGCGAAGCGAAAGTGGGAAACGGACATATAGCATCACAGCAAGGCGGATGATTTCTGGACTGGTTTTGAAATAGCGAAACGGCGATCTTCTGGTCATGGGGCGACGCTACAAAACAGACCTACCCGCCTCAAGCCGGTTTCCTCTGACAAGACCCACTAAACTGTTTTGCATTTATCTGAAAGCGCAGGATTGGAAGTGATCAAAAAAGAATCACCTACGCCACTAAAAGTGCTTTGCTAAGGTTCCGAAGGTCTAATTTTAGTTTGCAGTGCCCCAACTAGCCAGTGTAGCCAGCAATTTTTACGAATTTCGAATAAGTGGCATTCATCCAACGGTGGAGAGGAGCGAAACAAAAGATGAACATATAGCGCTAAGTCGCGTTATAGAAGCGACCTCTCCATGTCAATTCTTTACTTAAATTAATTTCTTAATGATAGTGTTTCCGTAACGTAAGCTATTATTTCAGTTACTGCTGCTCTTCAAATTCGCAAGGGGGTCTTCCACAATTTTGTGATCGTTTCGATAGTACCGCACAAGGGCAGACCTTTAAGCTGGCACGCTTCGCCGACTTCTGATTGGATACTAGGTTAGGGTAGCGATTAATGAACTTTTCGTCTTTCGTCCAATGGTTTTCCCTTTTCGATAAGAGTACAATCAACATTCTTCTGCTTGATGCAGATGGAAACATATACGCTTTGCAAAAACATGATACAGACACCAAAAATCGGAGACTGACCCTGCACTGGCGTGACATTAATGTTGGGGGCAAACTACAAAACAAGAAGTTCGAAAGGCTGGTTAAGGCAGGTCTTGAATTTTCCTTTGAGAATGCAGACCCTTTGCCGCCTCCGCTGACTGTTCAAATTGAAGATGAGCGCAGGGTTTGCATAGACGTTTTGCCGTTACCTGAAGAATTCAAACTGCCATTTGGCGACGCACACGCGCTGCTAAATTTCCGTGAACTGGACGAGCAGGTTTCTATCACTCGTGACAGTCTACGAGAACATTTTGGCCTTACTCCATGTGAGGCGTCACTGGCGAAAGCCCTCACCGACGGCAAGAGCCTGAAAGATGCATCATCCAAGATGGACATTTCGATTTGGACGGCGCGCAGCCATTTGCGGTCGATCTTTCTGAAAACAGACACGCATCGTCAGGCTGAACTGGTATCGCTGATAACCCATCTAAACAATTAGGAAGCCTATCTATCTTTCCATCTTTAAATGTGGAGTAAAGCATACCTCATTTGAGGTAGTTTATACACGCTAGCTTATTCGAGATATTTTATGTCGACCAGCAAAATGCGACTAGGTTAATTAGGCTGGTTCATCATTGTGGCCTTGCTTAACTCAAGCTAACTTATTTAAGTTAAACTAGGGATGATATTTTTATTTCTTTAGGAATCGCTCTGTCAGACATTCTTGACATCGATGATGTTATGCGCTGGTTCTTTAAAACTTTATTGCCCACATTTCCGAAATTAGCGCCGCTACTTGCTTCAGAAAGGTTTGAAGAACGGGGCAGTCTGTGACACGATTTGGAATTATGACGAAAATCTTTTTTGCGACATTCGCCGTTTTGGCCATGCTGGGGTTTCTTGTTGTGGAAAGAGTGCCTCCGGATGACAAAGTTACCTACATTACTACCCCGGTTGAGTTTGGTCCTTTGGTTGAGGAAATCGTTGCTACCGGTACGGTTGATGCTTCGGTTAGCGTTGACGTCAGCTCCCAAGTTTCGGGTCGAATTACCAAGGTGAATGTCGGCTTCAACCAAGCTGTTGAAAAAGACGAGGCACTTGCAGAAATCGACAGCCAAGGCTTCGTCGCACGCGTGGCAGAAGCCAGGGCTTCGGTCGAAATCGCTCTTGCTTCGGTCGAAATGCAAACAGCTGTCATGGACAGGGCGGCGGTCGAGATCAAGGCAGCTGAGTTGGAGAAAGAAATTTACTTGGCCAAGATCGATCAGGCGAAGGCCGGATTGCAAGTCGCTCAATCTAGCCTCGGTCGGAAAGAAACACTGAAAAAAAGCGGGACTGTTTCCATTGCAGATTTGGAATACGAACGCGGCCAACTTCTTTCTGCTCAGGCGGTCTTGCGAGAGGCCGAAGCCCTATTTGCGACAAATGAGTTACGGGTCGAGACTGCAAAGGCCGATTTCGCACGCGCAAAGGCTGAACTTGCTGGCGCAAAAGCAAACGTGCCGCAGAGACAAGCACTCTTACAGCTCGCAGAAGTGGAGTTCCAACGCAGCACTATCCGCGCCCCGATCGATGGAGTGATCATCAACCGAAATATTGAAGAGGGTCAAACGGTGGCTGCAACTTTGGAGGCCCCGACTCTTTTCACTATAGCCCAGCGACTTGATGAAATGGTCGTTCTGGTGGATGTGGATGAAACCGATATAGGACGGATCAAAATTGGGCAGGAAGCGTATTTTATGGTGGATGCCTTTCCGGATACTTTTTTTACCGGGGTCGTCAGCGAAATTCGCAAATCACCGGTAACGTTCCAGAATATTGTGACCTACACCGTTATACTAAAGACACAGAATCCGGATGAAGCGCTGCTTCCCGGTATGACAGCACTAGTTGGAATCACCATTCGTGAAACCGAGCCGGCCCTTAAAGTTCCAACCAGCGCTATAAGTTTTCGACCGTCGATTTTGGGCGAGTTGGTTCAAGAGAACAATTCGCCGGCCGTGTGGAGGTTGGACGGGGAAGGTCGGCCGATTGCAATCCCTGTGACCATTGGTGATCGGGACCCAAGCCATATTGCAATCGAAACTGATAAACTTCGTGAAGGCGACCAGATTATTAGCAGTGAAATAGTGCGGCCAAGTTCCAGCGGCATGTTTCGATTGCGTTTGTGGGAGTAGCGCATGTCTATGCTTGTTATCGCCGAAGGCCTCTCAAGGAGCTATAGCAGCGGAGCGACTCGTATCGATGCCTTGAAGAACTGTTCGTTTACTATTGCCAGAGGTGAATTTGTAGCGATTACCGGGGCATCGGGGTCTGGGAAAACCACCTTGATGAATGTTTTGGGGCTTTTGGATCGACCAGATGCCGGTTCGTTGGCACTGGGAGGCCAAAGAACCGAAGACTTGTCGGCAGCCCAAAAGGCGCGGTTTCGCAACCGGGAAATTGGGTTTGTCTTTCAGTCCTATAACTTGCTCCCACGACACAGTGCGGTCGAAAATATTGAACTGCCAATGATCTATGCGGGGGTTCGGTCTTCGGAACGCAGAAGACGAGCGTTACGGGCACTGGAAGAAGTCGGTCTCGAAAATCGGGGCGGACACATGCCTCACCAGTTATCCGGAGGAGAGCAGCAACGTGTGGCTGTGGCGCGCGCCCTTGTAAACGAACCTAAACTGGTTTTGGCCGATGAGCCCACGGGAGCGCTGGACAGTCAAAAGGGACAACGGGTTCTGGAGTTGTTTCAACAGGTCAACTCGGCGGGGCGGGCGATAGTCATGATCACGCACGACGCCACGGTTGCACGGCACGCAAAACGCATCATGCAAATGAAAGACGGCAAAATCCTTTTAGATCGTAAAGTTCGAGATCGAATTGTGGGAAAATCAGAGCGCAGCCCTAGTTTGGCTGTTGGGAACGGAAATTTAGGCTCGTCAAACCGGACTGAAGCACCCTCCGAAATAGACGACTTTCAAGCTCTGCGATGACTGGGTTGGAGAGCCTTAAAATCGCGTTGCGCGCGATTAAGACAAACAAACTCCGCAGTTTTTTGACGATGTTGGGGATCATAGTCGGTGTCGCGTCGGTGGTTTCCATGACTGCGTTCGCGTCGGGCGCGCAGCGTGAAATCTCCATGCAAATCCGAACTTTGGGGTCAAACGTTTTGCTGGTTGAGCCACGCGAACTTGAAAACACGAACAGTGATGTTGGCAGAAGCCGGCCATCGAGATTGTCAGAAGCTGACGCCGATGAAATTGAACGAAAAATCGAGCCGGTTGCGATAGCTTCCCCCTCGGTCCGAGGAAACGCTTCGGTGGTGCGTAAGGGGGAAAACAGTTGGATGATGGTCAACGGCACCACGTCGGACTATTTCCAAATCCGCGAATGGCCGCTATCGTCTGGCCGTTTCTTCTCCGACGCCGAACAATCTGGGGCGGCAAAAGTTGCGCTCATAGGCCATCTCACAGCAAGCAAGCTTTTTGCAGGCGAAGACCCCCTGGGAAAAACAATCCGCGTCAATTCGGTGCCCCTCGAGGTGATTGGAGTCCTCGCAGAGAAAGGGGCTTCCGGATACGGACAAACGCAGGACGATATTGTTTTTCTGCCTATAAGCACAGCAAAACGTCGCCTGATCGGCAGTGCGAACTCAGTTCATCGGGGCTCGGTAAACTACATACTTGTAAAGACTCTTTCCACTGAAAGCATCCAGCCAGCAGTTGATGAAATTACTTCTCTTCTGAGGCAGAGGCATCGCATTACATCCAAAGATAAGGAGGATTTTCGTGTTGTTGACCCAGCGGCGATGATGGAAGCGCAAAATGCCGCGAAGAAAACTATTGGCTGGCTTCTCGCCGGTATCGCTTCGGTGTCGCTGATTGTTGGCGGCATCGGCATCATGAACATAATGCTCGTTTCGGTGACAGAGCGCACCCGAGAAATCGGCCTGCGAATGGCAATTGGAGCCAGAGAGAAAGACATTCTCTCCCAATTCCTTATGGAAGCTGTGGTTCTCTGTATATTGGGTGGCGTTATTGGGTTAGCCATTGGCGGGGCCGCTGCGGCTCTGGTCAGTAAGCTAGCAGGGTGGCCAGTTTTTTTGAGCCCTGCATCTATTTTAGGAGCGATCGGAATTTCCGGGGTCGTTGGATTATTTTTCGGCCTTTTTCCCGCACGGCGAGCGGCTCGACTGGACCCGATAACGGCTCTTAGGATCGAATAAAAGAAGGCGCCCCCAATAGGGGACGCCCAAGGGGGTTTATTTCCGATTGATCAATCTGTTGCCGGTCCGGAATTTCCAGGATCCAATTCACGTGCACGTACTATCCGGCATTTTTTCTTACCATGGTACTCATTGCAAACTTTAAATACAGCTTTTTTGTCCTCCGCGCCGACTCCCTTTATGCACTCGCCCTTGACGAGATATTCGCCGTCATTACCGCCGCCGTTGTTTGCGCATTGCGTGGCAGCTAGTGCGTATGGATCCTGCCCTATGGCCAATCCACCGTCCGCGAAAGCTGCCGTAGTTCCCCAAACCAATGCGAATGCTGAAACAAATGCAATCTTTTTCATGTCTTCCTCCACTGCTAATCAGGTACCCTAGTGAAGCAAAATTTAGGATTATGGACATCACTTGAACGGGCGGCGCATAAACAGGCTTATCTAGTTGATTCAAGCTGGTCCGAATGAGTTATGCGAACTTGCAGTGCGGTCTGTTTTGTACCTGATCGCTTTCGGAACGGCATTAATTGTTTCAGGGGCTAAGCTCCTCTATTTCTAAGGTGCTGCCAGACCAATTCGAACTCGTCTCGGGTGAGACAGTATCACTGCCCCTATCCCGCGCAGAGACTGCGCCACTCATCCAGAGCGGCGGCACGGTTCAGCTTGAATCTTGATCTTGAGTAGAGGCTGCGCTCTGAATTGAAGAGGTTGTAGACTGAAGCATGGACGGCGGCGAATTTCTGCAAACTTCGCATCCGCCTGAAGCGAAGCATTGCCCTCTCCCGTCGTCGGAATGGCAGGTGAGAATTCTCGGCTCTGTTGTTCAGCCAGCGGCCCGTTTCCTGCCGATTTGCAGCACCGATTTCCCTAAGCGCGGAACCGTAAGATCTGAGCCGATCTGTCACAATCACTTCGGGGCGGCCATGCTTACGCATTGCTTTCTTTAGAAATTTCAACGCAGCCTTCTTGTCGCGTTTCCTGGTGACAAAGCTCTCAAGCACTTCACCTTCGTGATCGACGGCCCGCCAGAAATAGTGTCGTTCGCCATTTACCTTGACGAACATTTCATCCAGATGCCAGCGCCACTGGCTCGACTTCATTCCGAAAATGCGCCGCTTCCTGATTTCAGATGCGAACATCGGACCAAACCGATGCCACCAGTATCGAACCGCTTCGTGGCTGACATCGACACCCCGCTCATGCAAGAGATCCTCCACATTGCGAAGCGAAAGTGGGAAACGGACATATAGCATCACAGCAAGGCGGATGATTTCTGGACTGGTTTTGAAATAGCGAAACGGCGATCTTCTGGTCATGGGGCGACGCTACAAAACAGACCTACCCGCCTCAAGCCGGTTTCCTATCACAAGACCTTTGATGAATGGCGAGCCTGTTACCACTGCGCCTAATCACTTACCGGACAAGCACGCGGAAACGCACAGCGAGTCGCTGCGGCTTCACTCAAGCCGCAGCGACTCGCTGTGCGTCGACGCGGTTAAACCAAGCTACAATAGATTCGAGGTCAGCCGCGACCTTTTCGGCCGCGCCACCCGCGAAGTCCTGAAACTTGTCACTGTTCAGGCCATTCACACCAACCAGTACCGGAATGTCCTTTGCCAGCGCCTCGGCAATCACAGGACGAAAGCCGCGCCCGTCAGCCTCATGCTTGCCGAACTTGTTGATGATCAGCAACTGCGGGGCGTCATCCAGCGAATTGGCAACCAACCCAACGGCCTGCTCCAGTGCCGCAGGGTCCAGGCGGCAGCCCCGCGAATGTTCGCCCAGCGACTGTGAGATACGTATCATCTCACCGTCTGGCAACACGCGGACGTCCATGTCGCATTTGCTGCTATCGGTGCATTCGGTGTTGGTTTGCACCACGCCGGCAAGATGCGCGCCAGCGGCCAGTAGATGCTGTGCAACTTCGCTCAGAAGCCGATCGGTCGCGCCGCGGTCGGTGGTTGTGACATAGGCCAGATACATTCAGAGACCCTCGAAAAAATATCGTGCCCACTCAGATAGCACGCATAATCCGATCCGACCACTCCCAGCGTTGCGGCAGAGGTGGTAAACCGACCAAAGCTGCGTGCATGCCTGGAAGCAGCACCGAGCGGACAAGGGCTCGACCCAGCTTTGTCATCTTCCTTATTTCTCGGCTTCGGTGCAGTCTTGGGATTTAGGTTGGCCATAGCCCAAACAACTGGGGCGAAGCGCTGAAAATGCTCTGTAATTTCAGGTGCAGCCCGATATGTAACACCCAAACACGACAACAAAGGGTACCGATGCACCATTTCGATGATATATTTCTTATGGCCGCCGCCCGCCACGGCGGGCCTGACGCCATAGAGGCCAAGCTGACCAAACCCAAAAGCGTTACAGAGCTTGCCGCGCTGCCTGACGATCGCTGGTTGTCGATTTTCACCAAGTGCATTTTTCGGGCCGGGTTCAACTGGACGGTCATAGAAAACAAGTGGGCGGGGTTCGAGGCCGCATTTAACGGGTTCGACGTTGGCCGCTGTGCATTTATGGATGACGAGACATTCGACGCCCTGCTACGGGATACCCGTATAGTGCGCAACGGTGCCAAGATCGCTGCCGTCCGGGACAATGCGGCGTTTCTGCTAGAGCTGCGTCAGGAAGGTGGTGCGGGCCACGTTCTAGGCAGTTGGCCGTCCACCGACTACGTAGGACTGCTGGCTATGTTAAACAAAAGAGGCACACGTTTGGGCGGAAAGTCGGCGCAATATGCTATGCGCCTTGCCGGTCGCGACAGTTTTATCCTGTCACAGGATGTCACTGCCCGGCTGATCGCGGAAGGCGTGGTCGACAGGCCACCTAGCTCGAAAAAGGCGATGATGGCCGTACAGAACGCTTTTAACATGTGGATGGATCAATCCGGACGATCACTGACAGAAATCAGCCGCGTTTTGGCAATGACCCTGTGAAAAGCAGTTGCAGTGCGGGCGCTTGCCACTAGGCTCTGATTATGACCTGTCGCATCCTGATGATGGCTCTTGTTCTGTTTGCGTCCTGCGGACGCTCGTTGACCGAGCAGGAACGCAGCTTTGCCGATACCGTTCAGGGTGAGACGCTTAACCTGGACCGCGTGCGCCTCGTCGAGGGGGCTCCGGTCGCGCCGGTTACCTTTTATCGCAAATCACGGCCCCGCCTCGCTTGCCGCGAACGCATTCTGCCGCCTTCTGAAGAAGGCATAGTGACCGCAAAACCGGCCGCCGTTGCCCTGTTCAATCGGGTTTATTTCACCCGCGACTGGTATCTTGAGGACTATATGTCCGAATTCCCCGAACAGATGAACCTGATTGCAGCGATGCTTCTTGCGCATGAGTTGACCCATGTCTGGCAATGGCAAAACCGGGAAACCACCGGCTATCACCCGCTGCGCGCCGCAGCCGAACATGGCGGCAACTCGGACCCGTACCTGTTCGATCTCAACACATCGCCGAACTTCTTGTCATATGGGTTTGAACAGCAAGGCGCGATCGTCGAGGAATACGTCTGCTGCCGGGCGCTGGACCCAAAGGCACCCAGAACCCAGCGAATTCACGACATGCTGAGCGTACATTTCGATCTGTCACCACTGCCAGAGCAGTCACGTGACCGCGACATCGTGATCCCGTGGAACGGCGCCAAGACCGAAGGCATTTGCAGATAACGACTACTGCCCTTGCAGCGTTTCGAGATAGGCGACCAAATCCACGATCGGCTGGCTTGTCAGAATCGGCTGCCCCTCTGGCGTTTTCATCGAGGTATCCTGCCCATCAAAATATGGTCCGTAAACCGGCATCGGGCTACCATGGCTTACCAACGGATCGCGCCCATCAATACGCGCCACCACGCGAGCGGTTGGGAATACGCCATCTTCGTTGGCCAGTTTCGTCAGGTCCGGTGGTGGAATCAACAAAACACCGGCCATTGGGCCTTGCCCGGCTGCATCGATCCCGTGGCACGTTGCACAAAAGTGCCGGTACAACTCGGCCCCTTCCCCGACGTCCTGCGCCGCGGCCTGTGAAACTGCCATCAGTGTTCCGATAGCAGCTACCCCAAGTAGCTGTCTGCTCATCGCATCCTCCTGTCACGATTGACGTTTACAGGCTTGCTCGCTGCGGTTCTTGGCACAATGATCCAGATCAACGAAGCAGATGAGCAGTGGCAATAATACAATACGTCTTCATCATGCTGACTGGCGGGGCCCATCACTCAACTGGCCTGAGCACCCCACCTTCCAATCGCAGTTTGCGGTCCATCCGGGCTGCAAGGTCCATGTTGTGCGTGGCAATCAACGCTGACAGCCCTTCTTCCCGCACCAGCGCCATAAGCGCGTCAAACACCTGATCAGATGTCTCGGGGTCCAGATTTCCGGTTGGTTCATCGGCCAGCAAGATTTTGGGGGTGTTGGCCAGCGCTCGGCAGAATGCCACGCGTTGTTGTTCACCCCCTGACAAAGTCGCTGGACGGTGATGCGCGCGCGGCGCAACACCAACGCGGTCCAACAAGGACATCGCCCTATCTTGGGCCGCCTTCTCGGACACACCGTTGGCCAGTTGTGGCAGGGTGATATTTTCCAGTGCCGTGAACTCGGGCAGCAGGTGGTGGAACTGATAAACGAAGCCTACGTCCTGCCGTCGGATCGCCGTGCGGGTCCGATCCCCCTTGCCGTTTACAGTCTTGCCCGCGATTTCCACGGACCCGACATCTGGCGTGTCCAGCAACCCCGCGATGTGCAACAGGGTAGACTTTCCCGCCCCGGATGGTGCCACCAGCGCAACAGCTTCGCCCGCGCGCAACTCCAGATCGGCGCCGCGCAGCACTTGAACTTCGCCCGGCGTGCCCTTCAGGTAGGTCTTGACCAGCCCGTTCAACCGCATCGTCACATCATTCATACCGCAGCGCCTCGACCGGATTCAGCCGCGCCGCGCGGCGCGCCGGGAAATAGGTAACAAAGAACGACAACCCCAATGATAAACCAATCGCCTTGAGCACATCCGACAGATGTAGTTCGGCCGGCAAGGCATAGATACCGCGAATGGACGGGTCCCAAACGCCGCCTCCCATGATGTAGTTCACGAATGAAAATATCGGATCGATATAGATCGCAAAAAGGCATCCCAGCAGCACACCCAAAGCAGTGCCGATGATCCCTGTGAACGCACCGCAAATGAAGAAGACGCGCAGGACCGAGCCTTCGCTCAGCCCAATGGTACGCAGGATGCCGATATCGCGACCCTTGTTTTTCACCAGCATGATCAGACCCGAAACGATGTTCATCGCAGCGATCAGAACCAGGATAGACAGGATGATGAACATCACGTTGTCTTCAACCTCGAGCGCCCGCAGAAACCCGCCGGATGCGTCCTGCCATGTCCATATCTGGCTTCGCTCTCCGGCGGCTTCGAGGATTGGGATCAGGATCGGCGTCAGTTCTTCGGGCCGCTCGACCATAACCTCGATCTCGTCGGCCACACCTTCGCGGTTGAAGAAGCTCTGCGCCTGTTCGAAGGGCATATACACGCGCGTCCTGTCGATATCATATCGCCCGGCCGAGAACACATAGACGACCCGATACGCATTTACGCGCGGCGATGTACCAAAGGCCGTCTTCACCCCGTTGGGCGAGGTCAGCTTGATCGTGTCCCCAACCGTTGCCCCGATACCCCGTGCGACACCTGACCCGATGGCAATGACATCTTCGCCATTCTGAAATTCGGACAGATCACCCACGGCCTGTTCGCTTTCCGCAACGCCGGGCAGGTCCAGCAGGTCATCCGGTTGAATGCCAAAAACCTCGACCCCGTTGCTCCGCTCGCGATTGGTGATCAGTACCTGCCCTTTCACCAAGGGCGCTGCACGCTCTACACCGGGAACCTGTGCGATGCGGTCGGCCATGTCATCATAATTCGCAATAGTGCGATCCAGCCGACCCTGAGCGTCAAAATTGCCCGCCGAATAAACCGTGACATGCGCATTGGCACCCAGAATGGTGCCCACGAACTCGGCCCGGAAGCCGGACCGCACGGCCAAGGTCGCAATCAGGGCAAATACGGCCAGCGTGATTCCGATGAGTGAAATCCAGGTCATCACGCTGACGCCGCCCTCGGCCCGGCGGGCACGCAGGTATCGCCAGGCGATCTTCCATTCAAAGGGGGCAAAGGGCGGGGGCGTCTTGGCCATATCTGCTCCGGGTGGTTTTGTTTGGCGCGACACTTTCGGCATTTCCTTGGATGGTCAAGTTGATATCCACCACCTGCGTCCGGATGGGCGTTTCCGCGACCTCTGCGCATAGTCTTCGATACGAATCATACGAAAAACCATCGCAATTTATCTGGTCAAAGGTGATATCGGAGCGCAACCTTATACCCTTGGTTGTGACGCGCTTCACAGACATCCCCGAATTGTTTCAGGTATGAAGTCAAAGAGGCCGTCGCGTGAGGGACTGAACTCAAAATGCAACAATTTCCTCAGCAATTTTATTTCGCCTTTTGCCAATTTTTCGAAATTTTGTCACCCTAAACACGAGGGGGATACCATTTTAAGAGCGGGAGACGCTCATGTTAGTAAAGAGTAATACGGTTTTTTTGGACCCGACTTTGGTCCGAAAGGCATCTTCAGAACTTGATTGTGAAACTGCAGCGCTTTTGCGTGCAACAATTCGCCCTGTGTTTGACACTGCGGCAAGTTGGGCAAGCTTGGCTGACATCCTAAAGGAAAAGGGATACCGTCTGGCATTTCGCGACGGGCGCTTGTGCATCACGGACCGCACAACCGGGGAAAGAGTGTGTGGGATACGCTTTCTTGGGTTCGAACTGCGTGAATTGGTCAAACGCCTCGGACGCCCAATCGTCGTGGCACGCGGGAACACCGCGGATGGCGACATTCTGACGAAACGGCCAAAACCGTAACAGACCTAGTAGCTACGCCAAAACTGTGCTTTGCGGCGCAGCGTCTTTGTCAGGCTGTAGAACGCAGCCCGGGCAATGGCCGGGTGCGACAGCGATTTCAACAAAATAGCAGCTGAAACCCGTACTGGCAGATGGCCCTGCTTGTACCATCCAATCCTTTGTGCGTCGGTATATCCAGACAGATCGCAGAACTGGCTATAGTTTTTCAGCCAGACTGCGGCCATTTCAGCACCTGCGGCATCTGTGTCCGCTGACACCCCTCCGATCCGAAACAGCGATATTGGCCGCTGTAGCCGATAGCCGGAATGGCCAGATAAAATCATCCGCAAGACCATGTCATAATCCGCGGCAATGCGGAACTGCAGGTCATGACCACCCATTTCCTGAAAAACCGCCTTTTTCAAAACCATCGCATTATGTCCGAATGGCAGGCGTTGCAGGATGGATTTCGGCGTGAGCCGGCGAGCGTGGCGTCGATTGCCCTCATCATCAAAAAAGACCGTCTCACCGTAAACAAAGTCCGGCTTGTCAGGCTCAAGGGCTTTTTGAACATCCAGCAGGCTGTCAGCGCCCGCAAGCAAGTCATCCGAATTGAGGAAAAGAATATACTCGCCCGCGCACCGCTGAACCGCCTGGTTCATCGCATCATAAAGGCTTTTGTCTGCCTCGCAGAAATACTGCACGGGAATGGGGTTTTCAGAATCCGCGATCTTTTGAATCGCGGCCTTCAAAAGCTCTTGCGTGCCGTCGTCGGATTGGCCGTCCCAAATCACATGCTCGATGTCGCGGAATTTTTGATCCTGAACACTGTCGAGGGCAGCGAGGACTTGTTCCTCGCGCCCTGCTTCGATCAGGTTTCGCGTTACCGTGACGACCGAGATCAGTGGCCGTTGATCCTGTTCAGGCAATTTGCTCATAGATTTCGGCAACTTTCTTAACGGCGGCCTCAGGGCTCAGCTCTTCGCTTTCGCCGGTCCGGCGGCAGGTCAGCTCGACCACGCCGTTTTTCAGCCCCCGCGGACCAACGGTAATGCGCCAGGGCAGACCGATAAGGTCCATGGTGGCGAACTTGCCCCCCGCCCGCTCGTTCCGATCATCATAAAGCGGTTCAAGCCCCAGCGCGGTCAGAGCGCCATAAATTTTGTCACAGGCCGCATCGGCTTCTTCATCACCTTGCTTAAGGTTAACGATTCCGCAGTGGAACGGTGTCACGCCTTCGGGCCAGATGATGCCCTTGTCATCGTGGCTGGCTTCGATGATCGCGCCTATCAGGCGGCTAACCCCGATGCCGTGGCTGCCCATGTGAACGGGAACCGGTTTGCCGTCAGGGCCCTGCACAGTTGCGCCCAAGGGTTCGGAGTATTTGGTGCCGAAATAGAAGATTTGGCCAACTTCGATGCCACGCGCCACGCGGCGACGTTCCTCGGGGATTTGATTGAACAGCGCCTCGTCGTGGGTTTCGTCCGTACGCGCGTATTTTGAGGTGAACTCTTCGAGGATCGCCTGACATTGCTCGCGGTTATCGTAATCGATGTCACGGTCACCGAACGTCAGGTCGGTGACGGCACTGTCATAGAACACCTCGGACTCACCAGTGTCAGCCAACACGAGGAATTCATGAGTATCATCGCCGCCGATGGGGCCGGAGTCGGCACGCATCGGGATCGCTTGCAGGCCCATACGTTCGTAGGTGCGCAGGTAACTGACCAGATGGCGGTTATAGGCGTGCAGCGCATCCTCTTTGGTCAGGTCAAAATTGTACCCGTCCTTCATATAGAACTCGCGTCCACGCATCACGCCGAAACGCGGGCGGATCTCGTCGCGGAATTTCCATTGGATTTGATACAGCGTCAGCGGCAGGTCTTTATAGCTGCTGACATGGCCGCGGAAGATGTCGGTCACCAACTCTTCGGCGGTCGGGGTATACAGCATGTCGCGGCCATGGCGGTCCTGCATCCGCAGCATTTCCTGACCATAATCATCATAGCGGCCGGATTCACGCCACAGGTCGGCCGATTGCAGGATCGGCATCTGGATCGCGACGTGCCCTGCCCGCGCTTGTTCCTCGTGCACGATGTTTTCCAGTTTACGCAGGACTTTGAAACCCAGCGGCAGCCACGAGTAAATCCCGGCTGCGGCCTGCTTGATCATCCCGGCACGCAGCATCAGCCGGTGGCTGACGATCTGAGCCTCGGACGGAGTTTCCTTAAGAACGGGCAGAAAGTAACGGCTGAGGCGCATTTTGAACCTTTAAAGGTGAATTTGGACTTCAAAGCTGCTTATTGCAAAGCCCCGCCGGGGGCAATCGGCATTGGTGATTTTGCGGCCCTCAGGTCAGGTGGCTTTTTGAATTGACCCATCAGTCAGGTTCTTCAATTGTGACAGAAATGTAAATTTCAGAGGCACCGATGCAGACCATTCAGGAACCCGCCCGTCAGATACCCGTTGTCCATCAGACCGACGTCCTGGTCGTTGGGTCCGGGCCCGCCGGGCTGGCTGCCGCGTTGGCCGCAGCGCGTGCCGGGGCCGAGGTGTCCCTGGTTGACCGCTTTGGCTGTATGGGCGGCAACATCACCGTTGTCGGGGTCGAGGGGTTTGCCTGGTATCGACACGAACAGACGGTGGAAGCAGGCGGCATCGGAATGGAATTCGAAAACCGCGCCAAGGACATGGGCGCCGCAGTGCCGGAAAGCCAGTCACTCAGCTATGAGCTGGACAGCGAAGGGTTCAAACTGGTGGCAGACAAGCTGGTAGAAGAAGCTGGTATACATCCGATGCTGCACCGCCAATTCGTCGCGCCCATCATGGAGGGCGACCGCATCACTGGCATCATCACCGAATCCAAGGCCGGACGCGAGGCGATCCTGGCCAAGGTGGTGATCGACGCGACCGGAGACGCCGACGTGGCCCACCGCGCGGGTGCGCCGACCTACAAAACCGCGCGCGAAGAGATGATGGCTGCTTCGGTCATGTTCCATCTGGCTGGTGTGGACAAACGGGCCTTTATGGAAGGCGTAAAGGCCGATCCACAGACTTACAAGGATTGGGGCGGTGGCGGTGAATGGAACATCGAAACCAGCGGAAAAGAGGACGACATGTTCTCACCCTTCGTTCACAAGCCGTTCCAGCAGGCCATCGAACAGGGGCTGATCCCGCCGCATCTGAACACCATCGCAGGCACTTGGGGCGCGATGCACGACACGGGCGAGCTGACCTATATGAACCTCATCCACCTCACCGAAATTGACGGAACCGACCCCGATAGTCTGACACGCGGAGAGATCGAGGGCCGCCGGCAGGCCATGCTCGCCATCGACGCGCTGCGCCGCTTCATGCCGGGTTGCGAAAACGCCCGGCTGCGAAACTTTGGCATGACAATCGGTATCCGGGATACACGTAAGATCGACGCGGTCTACAACATGACCGAGAACGACGCCCGCCATCAGGGCCGGTTCGAGGACACGATCGGTATATACCCCGAATTCATAGATGGTTTCGGCATCCTGATTCTGCCGACCACGGGGCGTTACATGCAAGTGCCCTATCGTTCGATGTTGCCGAAGGGGATAAAGGGGCTGTTGGTCGCGGGCCGTTCGCACGGGGCTGACAAGGTGGCCCATGCCGCCACGCGGAACATGGCGTGCTGTGCGGTTATGGGTCAGGGCGCAGGTATTGCTGCCGCTTTGTCGCTGAAAAGTAATCAAGAGCTTCACGTATTGAACCTTGCGCCAGTTCATACCGAGCTTAACCGCCAAGGTGTCAGGATTCACTGATGGGCCGCATTCCGACGATTGACATCACCCCGCTGCGCGACACGCGGCATTCGGACTATGACCTGACCGTCAGACAGGTGATGGATGCCTGCGCAGATATCGGGTTTCTGTCGATCTCGGGAACCGAGATATCCCCCGATACAGTCCAGCGTATGCGCACCTGCGTGCAGGCCATCTTTGACATCGACGAAGATGAGAAATGGGAGCAGTCGATCACCCGCGAGAACTATCGCGGTTTCATCCCGTTGGGATTCTTCACGCCGAATCATGGGTCTGGCACGGCGGACAAATACGAAGGGTACAAACTGCACTACGAAGTGGCCAATGATGCAACGATCCGCAGTGAATGCGCCCTATATGGCCCAAATGTCTGGCCACCGCAGGTGCCTGAGGCACGGTCCGTAATCCTCGGCTATTGGTCGCAACTAGACCGTGTAGCCGATATCCTGTTAGGCGCGCTAGAGACCGGTCTGGGGCTGCCCGCCCGCCAGTTGCGCGACGCTTTCCGCGATCCGATGACAAATATGACGCTGCTGCACTATCCCCCTCAGGCACCTCATGAGGACGGCTACGGCATCCATCCCCACAAAGACACCGACGCTCTGACCATCATCGCACCCGACCCTGTTGGCGGGCTGGAAGTGCAAACTCATGACGGAGACTGGATCGCTCCCGATTGTCCACCAGGCGGATTTGTCGTCAATATCGGCGACATGCTGGAACTATGGTCAGGCGGGCGGCTCAAATCCACGCCGCATCGCGTGGTGAATCGTTCTGGCCGAGAACGCTATTCCTTCCCCTATTTTGCAGTGCCCCGCCACGACGTAATCGTAGCCCCCCTGCTCACGCCCCTGCCGGGATTTGACCGTCCCCCGGTGCATTGCGGCCATTGGTCAGCTGAAACATGGCGCACAAACTGGCCTGATGAAACAGCGACGGATACAACGCCTGAGCTGGGGACGCTGCGCGATTGACGACCCGTATTGCAACGGACATGAACAGCTTGCATCACAAGGCCGCATACGCCAAGAACGCCAGCAAGAGCCGATAACAAGGGGACAACCATGGCGTTGCCGGTGAAAGATCAACTCAGGTACTGGGGGGTTGCAACCGCAGTTTTTGCCCTGCTGCTCTGGGCGCTTGGCGACGTTCTGCTGCCATTCGTCATTGGTGGCGCCATCGCATATTTCCTTGACCCGATTGCCGACCGGATCGAGGCTTTGGGCCTGTCACGTATGGCGGCGACGGGGATCATCACCATTGTTGGGGTTCTGGGCTTTTTGCTGATTGTTTTGATGGTCGTACCCGCGCTGATCACGCAGCTTGTTGATCTGGTCGACGTGCTTCCAAGCCTGTTCCAAGAGCTGCGCGGGTTTATCGAACGGCAGTTCCCTTCAATTCTGGACACCAACTCAAGCTCGCATCAAGCGCTCGTCTCTCTGGGCGAGACTTTGAAAGCAAAATCCGGGGACGTTCTGCAATCGGTCGTGGCCTCTCTTGGTTCGGCCATCAACGTCTTGTTCCTGTTGGTCATTGTTCCGGTTGTCACGGTCTACATGCTGCTGGACTGGGATCGCATGACGGCCCGCATCGGAGAGCTGCTGCCCCGTGACCACGCCCCCACGATCAAGCGCCTCGCGGGCGAGATTGATGACGTTCTGGCCTCGTTCGTGCGCGGCATGGGGACTGTATGCCTGATACTTGGCACCTATTATGCTGTGGCGCTGATGGTCGTTGGCCTGCAATTTGGCCTGATTGTCGGGTTCATTGCAGGCCTTGTGACGTTCATCCCCTATCTGGGCGCGTTGATCGGCGGTACGCTGGCGATCGGCCTCGCCCTGTTTCAGTTCTGGGGCGATTGGATTCAGATCGGGTTGGTCGCGGGCATCTTTGCACTTGGCCAAGTGACCGAGGGCAATTTCCTCACCCCCAAACTGGTTGGCAGTTCGGTTGGCCTGCACCCGGTCTGGCTGCTGCTTGCCCTGTCGGTCTTCGGCGCATTGTTCGGTTTTGTCGGCATGCTGGTCGCAGTGCCTGTTGCGGCCGCCCTGGGGGTTGTCGCCCGGTTCCTGACCTCAGTCTATCTGGACAGCCGACTATACACCGGCATTGAAGGGCAGCAACAGGAAGACGAGTAGATGGCCCAACAACTGAGTTTCGATCTGCCGGCGAAAACTGCGCTTGGCCGTGAGGATTTCTTTGTCTCCCCCGCCAACGCGCTGGCTGTTGCAATGATCTCGGCCACGTCATGGCCCGGTAACAAGCTGGTCCTCAGCGGTCCTGCCGGGGCAGGTAAAACACATCTGGCCCATGTCTGGGCCGCTGAAACCGGTGGGCGGATCATCCAGGCCCGAGACGTGCGCCATCAGGACGTTCCCGAACTGGCCCGCACACCTGTTGCCGTTGAAGACGTGCCGATGGTCGCTGACGATATCGAACAGCAGAAAACCCTGTTTCATCTGCACAATCTGGTACTGGCTGAAGGGCGCGCATTGTTGATGACCGGGCGTTTGGTGCCGAAACTGTGGCAATTACCGCTACCCGATCTTCAAAGCCGGATCGAGGGCGCGCATCACGTGGCGCTTGATCCGCCCGACGATGCGCTTTTGGGCGCGGTGCTGGCCAAGCTTTTCATCGACCGCCAACTGAACCCCGGACCTGACGTGATTGCTTATCTTGTCAAACACATGGACCGGCGTTTCGAAACCGCGGCCGAGGTGGTGGCGCGGCTGGATCACCTTGCCCTGTCGGAAAAGAGAGAAATTACGCGCGCGCTTGCGGGGCGGGTCCTGAACGCGGATGTGACGGAAGTCACATCCGACAATTGACCAAAACGCGGCGATTTCGCATTGTGGCACCGAAATACCTGGAAGAAACATGGATCAGATCGCAGCAACCGACATCCCGGACTGGGGACCTTTCGGAAAACCGTTGTTCGATAATCCTGAGGTCCGCGCCCTGTCGCGGGTCGGTGTGGTCGATGTGGGGTCAAACTCGGTCCGCATGGTGATCTTCGACGGTGCGGCAAGATCTCCGGCCTATTTCTTCAATGAAAAAGTGATGTGCGAACTGGGGGCCGGGCTGTCGGAAACCGGGCATCTGAACCCTCGCGGGCGCGTCCGTGCGATGGCAGCTCTACGTCGGTTCCGCCGGTTGGCCGACGATCTGGGCCTTCCCGGTTTGCATGTTGTCGCAACCGCAGCCGTACGCGAAGCCAGCGACGGCGCCGAATTCTGTGAAGAGGTTAAATCGGAAATCGGGCTGAGCGTTCAGATTCTTGATGGTGCTGAAGAGGCGCGGCTGTCGGCGCAAGGCGTATTGCTTGGCTGGCCGGGTGCCTATGGTTTGGTTTGCGACATTGGCGGCTCGTCCATGGAATTGGCCGAGATCGGTGCCGGAGAGGTTGGTCACTGTCTGACATCTGCCCTAGGCCCGCTGAAGCTGCGTGACATCAAGGGCGGACGACGTGCGCGAAAGGCACATATAAAAGAAGCAATGGAAGACCTGCGGGATCAATTGGGGCCCCAAAGGGATCGTTTGTTCCTTGTGGGCGGCAGTTGGCGGGCATTTGCCCGTCTGGACATGCTGCGGCGGGGCTATCCCTTGAACGTTCTGCATGAATACCGCATGACCACCAAACAGGTGCATGAAACCATTAAGTTCATCGAAAAAGGAGACCCGGCCGAGTTGCGCAGTCTGGCGGGTGTCTCTGGGTCTCGTATGGCCTTGATACCTTATGCAATGGATGTGCTCGCGCGGTTGATCCGCACGTTCAAACCCAAGGATATCGCGATTTCAAGCTATGGTATACGCGAGGGCTTGCTGTACGAGCAAATGCCGCAAAACCTGCGTGATCGCGATCCACTGATCGAGGCCAGCCGGTTTTCCGAGGCCAAGGATGCGCGCCTGCCCGGTTTCGGCAAGCACCTTTACGATTTCGTCATGCCGCTATTCAAATCAGCGCCCGCAACGCGCGTGCGTCTGATCAAGGCGGCTTGTCTGCTGCATGATGTAAGCTGGCGCGCGCATCCCGACTATCGGGCCGAGGTCTGTTTCGATTATGTCACCCGCGCCAATCTGGGCGGGCTAAAGCACTCTGAACGGATATTTATCGGGCTGGCTCTGCAACATAGGTACCGCAACAAACGCGAGGGCAACCGCTTTGCCCCATTGTACAAACTGCTGGGCGAGCAGGACCAGAAACAGGCCGAGATTCTGGGTAAAGCCATGCGTTTCGGTGCCATGCTATGGATGCAAAGCGACGCTACGATGGGCACCCTGCGGTATTTCCCCAAAAAGCGCCAGCTTGAACTGAGGCTGCCCAAAGCAGGGTCCCCATTGTTCACCGAGGTGGCGGCGTCGCGACTGAACTCATTGGCTTCGGCCCTGAAATCCGAAACCCGCGTGATCGTCAGGGGATAAGGGCTAAATCTCTGTCGCCCCGTCAGCTTCTTCCTGGCTCTCCTCGGGCACTTCGGGTTCGTCCGGAATGCGTTTCTTGCGAATGATGATATCGCCGTTTGGCAGCATCTCGGGCGCTTCGTAGGCGCTCCAATCCTCGATCTCATCCGCCAGTTCGGCAAGCGCTGGTCCCATCTCTTGAAAGAAGGACTGCATGGCCGGTCCGAACTTGCCAACGAGACCCTGTAAATCTTCCAGCGCGGGCTCCATTTCCTTACGCAGCCCTTCAAAAAACAGCTCGGCCCCCTGCTCCATCAGAGACTTGCCGGTGTCCTCTTCGGCGTGGGAGGGCAGCGCCAGCGCAACCGAAAGCGCACAGATAGGAATAAGACGTCTCATAGGCACAAGTATAGGGGCTGCTGTCCGTTGATGAAAGGCTACAGCTCAATATCCAGTGAGACAGGAAAATGGTCGGATGCGGTCAGCAAGGCCTGATGCAAGTCAGTCACGTCGCGGCATTTTTTATCTCGGAACGGGTGCCAAATGCGCCAGGCCGGTCGCCGCGCACGCAGGTTTTCGCTGACCATTATGTAGTCCAGTAAAGCCTCAAGATGCTCCCCATTATCAAGGTCAAAACGGGCCGTTGATGGTATTGGATTCACCTGTCCGGCGTGAGGATCGAACAAGCCAGTCTGCAACAGAATTTCGACCGAGGATCGACCAAAAAGGTTTTCGAACTCATCCAACCCCGGCCCGTCATTCAGATCACCCAGCAGGATAACGTGCTCACCGACCGCGATATGTTGTGAAATCCGGCGCGACAACCACACCGCCTGCGCAAGTTGTTTGCGGCGGTTTGCGATCGAGATCCGGATTGCCTCATCCCGCGATTCGGCCCCGTGCGGTGCTTTGGATTTCAGATGCGCACCAATCAGGCGTAGGTGCACCCCGGATCGTGTCTTAACCGCCAGCTCCATCGGAGGTTTGGAGAATAAAACTTTGTCCTCGGTCGCGTCGATATCCAGGTCAATTCGAAACACATCGTCAAACCTGGGGGCTGTGTCGTCGCCTCCAATCGGATCATGCCTTACGGTCATCACATCGGGGTCGTACAGCAGGGCTAGTTCCTGATGGGTTTCGTTGGCAAATCCCATCGCCGCATGCGAGGTGCGCAGGTCAAATGCCTCGGCAAAGTTCTGCAAGGCTCGGATGGTATCCTGTGTTCTGCCGGTGTTTGGGGCTTCGACGATCACGACTGCATCTGCGTCAACCGCTGTCAGAACCTTGGCGATGGCCTCAACTTGCTGTGCCTTGGTGATGTTAAGACGACCCGACCAGTTGTCATTCACGATCAGGTTGTCGTTTCGGTCAAACAAGTTGGCGAACCATTCGATATTATAGGTCGCGAACCGCATCCCTGTCAGGCCTGCGCGCCGTTGATTTCGTCCCACGCGCGATTTATGTCGATCATCTTCTTTTCGGCAAGTCGAATGGCTTCTTCAGGCACCCCACGCGCCATCATCGCATCAGGATGGGTTTCACGCACCAACTGCCGCCAGACCTTGCGGATATCTGGCAGTGGCATGTCGCGCGGCACACCCAGAACTGTGTACGGATCACTCGGCGCGTCAGGAACAAATCGTGTACGCAGGGCCAGGAACTGAGCCTCAGTCTGGCCAAAAATCCGGCTGACCTGCTCCAGAAACTCATCCTCGTTCGGATGATAGAACCCATCTGCCATGGCGATGTGAAAAAGCCCCTCCATCAGGTCGCAAAGGGTGGTTGCATCATCTTCGAACATACGTGCGATTTTTCGGGCATAATCCTGATATCCGGCGACATCGGTTCGGGCCATATCAAAGACGCGGGCCGCGTTGGCTTCGTCCTTGCGCGCAATCTGAAAGACTTCCCGGAACGCAGTAACCTCATCCCGCGTCACCTGCCCGTCAGCCTTGGCCATTTTTGCACCCAACGCAATCACGGCAATCGCAAACGCGACCGAGCGTTCCGGCGGGGCGCGCAGTTTTTCAAATACAGCCGTCAGGCTTTCACCTTGGGAAAGCGCGCTCAGCGCGTCGGATATACGAGTCCAGATCGACATGAATGCACCCTATCGCTCTTGTTCACCACTGTCAGGTGCGACCGATCACCCTGAGGCGAGAATTTTCTGCATCAAAAAAAGATCCAAACGTTTTCCCCACTTTAGGCCGACCTCGGGCATATGGCCAACTTGCCTATAGCCAAGCGCGGCGTGAAACGCGACCGCACCCGCATTTGTCGAAGAAATTCCGGCTACCAGAACGTGTATGCCTTGTTTCCGCGCAGCATCCTCCAGCGCGGACAACAAAGCGCGCCCGGTCCCCTGCCCACGCGCCTCTGGAGCCAGTTGAATGCTATGCTCGCGGCATTCCGCATATCCCGGCCCGTTTCGAAAGGTACCATAGGTGGCAAACCCTAAAAAATGTGCGTTTTCTTCAGCCACCAAAAAGGCGGGGCCGCGTGATTGGATATCCTTGGCTATGGCATCAACGTCGCGCTCATCGGTGGTGAATGTCACTAACGTTTCGCGAATGATCGTGTTGGTGATTTCCGCGATTGCAGCGGCATCCCCGATCTGGGCTTGACGGATGTTCATTCCAGAACACGCGGGCCATGAGGCGTTTCGAATTCAGCACGCAATGCGGCTGGGCCGGAGTCGAACACCACGGTTTCCATATCTCCTATCAAGCGCGCCAGATCCAGAGCTTCGGGGTGGAAAACCACCAGTCGCTTTAGGCGGCAGCCGCTGTCTTCAAGCATCTTGGCCGGGTGAAGATCACCATGCCATCGGATCAGCGCCGGAAACAGGTTATCGAAAGGCAGTCGCCCATTGGGGGGCACCGCCATTTGCCACCTCAGCGCGCCTCGGGCCAGCTCGACCGGCTGTCCCGCCTCATCGGGCAAGTTGGACAAAGCCGCATCAATATCCGAGACTCGGCAAATCCAGTTCGTCAGGCGGGGAGAGCCAGAAAACCGGTCAAGGTCAAACCACCGAGTAGGTTCCGGCTTGGGCGCATTGGGGTCGATTGCAATCGCCTCCAGATACAACCCATCGCGCAAACCCAGCAGCCGGTTATGCGTGCCAAAAGTTTCATGTTTGCCACCACCTTGAAGCGGCGCCCCCAAGGCGTGCTCGACATGAGCGGCTGCCTGTTCCAGTGTCTCACCCGCAACGGCCAAATGATCCAGCAACACGTGCGACCTCCATCAAAAAAGACCAGACCCGTACGGATCTGGTCGCATGTACCCAACACTGGTAAAGGATCACAAGATTTTTCGATGAAAAACCCGGTTGACCTTAAGCTTTGGCTTCTCTGATGAGGCGCAGAATGTCCTGTGCTGCATCGGGGATGTTCGTACCCGGGCCAAAGATCGCCTTCACGCCGTGATCATAGAGGAACTGGTAGTCCTGCTGCGGGATCACACCGCCGCAAATGACAATGATGTCCTCTGCTCCGGCCTTTTTAAGTTCCTCAACCAATTGCGGCGCCAGCGTCTTGTGGCCAGCGGCCTGAGAGGAGATGCCAACAACATGCACGTCATTGTCCACAGCATCCTGCGCAGCCTCGGCAGGGGTTTGGAACAGCGGGCCAACGTCCACGTCGAACCCGATATCCGCAAAGGCAGTGGCGATCACTTTGGCACCGCGGTCGTGCCCGTCCTGCCCCATTTTGACAACCAGCAAACGGGGGCGGCGGCCTTCGGCCTCGGCGAAGTCTTCGATGGATTTCTGTATCGCAGCAAAGCCTTCATCGCCCTCATAAGCAGCGCCGTAAACGCCAGCCAGTGTTTTTACTTCGGCGCGGTGACGGCCGAATTCTTTCTCCATTGCCATGCTGATCTCTCCTACGGATGCACGGGCGCGGGCGGCCTCAACGGCGGCGGCCAGCAAATTTCCACCCTCGCGCGCGGTTGTGGTCAGATTGTCCAACGCCTGCTGGCACGCGGCGTCATCGCGGGTCGCACGGATGCGTTCCAGTCTCGCGACCTGGGCTTCACGCACGGCCACGTTGTCGACATCCAGAATGTCGATCGGGTCTTCCTGTTCCTTGCGGTATTTGTTGACGCCTACGATGACTTCTTCGCCCCGGTCGATCATGGCCTGACGGCGCGCAGCGCTTTCTTCGATCCGCAGCTTGGGCATGCCCGAGGCAACGGCCTTGGTCATGCCACCCATCTCCTCGACCTCTTCCATCAGAGCCCATGCCTTTTCGACCAGTTCATTGGTGAGGCTTTCGACGTAGTAGGACCCGGCCAGCGGATCGACCACATCGGTCACACCGGTTTCTTCCTGAAGCACCAACTGCGTGTTACGCGCGATACGGGCCGAGAAATCGGTGGGGAGCGCGATCGCCTCATCCAGCGCATTGGTGTGCAGCGACTGGGTGCCGCCCAGAACCGCGCTCATCGCCTCGTAGGCCGTGCGGATCACGTTGTTATAGGGGTCTTGTTCCTGCAACGACACACCGGACGTCTGGCAATGAGTACGCAGCATCTTTGACCGTTCAGACTTCGCACCGAAATCTGTCATCACCCGGTGCCACAGCGTGCGGGCGGCGCGCAGCTTGGCGATCTCCATGAAAAAATTCATGCCGATTGCAAAGAAGAACGACAGACGGCCCGCGAACTTGTCAACGTCCATCCCGGCCTGTGTCGCTGCGCGAACATATTCACGTCCATCCGCCAGAGTATAAGCCAGTTCCTGCACGAGGTTCGCCCCAGCCTCTTGCATGTGATAGCCGGAAATTGAGATCGAGTTGAATTTCGGCATCTCGTTCGACGTGTATTCGATGATATCCGAGATGATCCGCATCGACGGCTCGGGCGGGTAGATGTAGGTGTTGCGCACCATGAACTCTTTCAGAATGTCGTTCTGAATGGTTCCGGACAGGACGGATTTATCGTGACCCTGCTCCTCTCCTGCAACGATGAAGTTTGCAAGAATGGGGATCACCGCGCCGTTCATCGTCATCGAGACCGAGACCTTGTCCAGCGGAATGCCGTCAAACAGGATTTTCATATCCTCGACACTGTCAATGGCCACACCGGCCTTGCCGACGTCTCCAACCACACGCGGATGATCGCTGTCGTATCCTCGGTGCGTCGCAAGGTCGAAAGCGACGGAAACGCCCTGTTGGCCCGCCGCCAGATTTCGGCGATAGAACGCGTTGGATTCCTCGGCGGTCGAGAAGCCTGCATACTGCCGGATTGTCCAAGGGCGCCCGGCATACATCGTGGCCTTTACCCCGCGCGTAAACGGACCAAACCCCGGCAAAGACCCCATATGCGGCAAATTGGCGGTATCTTCTTGCGTATAGAGTGGTTTGACATCGATGCCTTCCAAGGTTTCCCTGGTCAGATCTTCCAACAGACGCCCGCGCAGCTCTTTCTCGGCTAGGGCTTGCCAGTCTTTGGTATCGGTCATGGCGATTTCCTTTTCTTTATTCGGGTCGCGTCGGAAGGTCATCCGCGCGATGTGATATCCGACAGGGCCGGTTCAGGCCCGGTCAAACGCAAGTTTTTGAACGCCGGGTGCATTTCGTCGGTCGCATTCACAAACACAGGGGCTATATTCAACCCAACAGGAGGACTTATGACACGAACGCTTGCCCTTGTTTTCTTGGTACTATTCCCGCTGGCCGCAGTGGCTGCCGACGGGTCTGCACCGGCAGAGGATGAATTTGTCCGGCCCGTTGGCGACAGCGAGCTCAGCGAGTTTCTGTGGGTCAGTCGACCGATCGTTGTCTTTGCCGACACGCCCGCCGACCCCCGGTTCCAGCAACAGATCGACATGCTGGTCGAAGGCGAAGCAGCCATGCGCGATCGCGATGTGATTGTGCTGACCGATACGGACCCAGCCGCGCGTTCGCCCATCCGATCGAAATTGCGGCCGCGCGGGTTCCAGATGGTGTTCGTCGACAAGGACGGTGTGGTTAAACTGCGTAAGCCTTCCCCGTGGAGCGTGCGCGAGATTGGCCGATCCATCGACAAGACGCCCCTGCGCGAACGCGAGATCCGCGAGCGACGCGAGGGCGGTTGAACGGCCTCACCACGCCCGGCGCGACGCGCCGGGACCATCCGGAGATATGGCGAACACAAGGCCATGATCATTCGAACTCGATGATCACATCGTCCACGGCAAGGCTGTCACCCGGGCCGGCATTGATCTTGGCAACGACACCCTTCTTTTCGGCCCGCAGGATGTTTTCCATCTTCATCGCCTCGACCGTGCACAGCGCCTGACCTTCCTGCACCTCTTGCCCCACTTCGACATCGATCTTTACGATCAGGCCGGGCATCGGACAGAGAAGCATCTTGGATGTATCAGGCGGAAGTTTCTCGGGCATCAGTCTGGCCAGTTCCGCCTGACGCGGACGGCGCACATGCACCTTCAGGTCAGCGCCGCGGTTTCGCACACGGAACCCGCCCGAGATTTTGCCGACCTTCATCACCAGAGGGTTGCCATCCACGTCAACTAAAGCCAATTGATCGCCAGGGGTCCAGTCTGATGAGACACGCAGGGTCTCGCCATCATTGAACTTGACCGTCGCACCCTGTTTGTCGGCTTTGACCTTCACATCAAATTCCAGCCCCTGCAACGCGACGTTCCACCGCTTGCCCACCTTGCGCTCGTGATTGTCCATACGGCCCGAGACACGTGTGCGGCGAATCTCGGCCACCCGATGCATCGCCGCGCAAGAGGCCGCGATGCTGCGCAGATCAGCTTCGGACAGTTCTACGCCAGCAAACCCGTCCGGGTATTCCTCAGCAATGAAGGCGGTGGTCATATCGCCGCTGATGAATTTCGGGTGGTCCATCACGGCAGACAGGAAAGGAAGGTTATGACCAATACCTTCCACCTCAAAACTATCCAGCGCCACGCGCATCGCTTCAATCGCGACCTCACGCGTCGGGGCCCATGTACAAAGCTTGGCGATCATCGGGTCATAGTACATACTGATCTCGCCACCTTCGTAGACGCCCGTATCGTTGCGAACCGCAGCCTCACCCGTGGGCGCATCGCCCTGCCATTTGCCGTTCACCAGCATCGGACCAGCAGCGGTTTCCTGCGGGGGGCGATACCGGGTCAGACGACCAATCGAGGGCAGGAAATTGCGGTACGGGTCTTCGGCATACAGGCGGTTTTCAATGGCCCAGCCAGTCAGGGTTACATCATCTTGCGTGATCGTCAGCTTTTCACCTGCCGCCACGCGGATCATCTGTTCAACCAGATCAACACCGGTGATCAGCTCAGTGACGGGGTGTTCGACCTGAAGGCGCGTGTTCATTTCCAGGAAATAGAAATTCTTCTGGCCATCCACGATGAACTCAACCGTGCCCGCACTGGCATAGTTCACGGCCTTGGCCAGCGCGACGGCCTGTTCTCCCATTGCCTTGCGCGTTTCTGGGTCAAGGAAGGGCGATGGCGCCTCTTCAACTACCTTCTGGTTCCGACGCTGGATCGAACATTCACGCTCGCCCAGATAGATTCCGTTGCCGTGGGTGTCGCACAAAACCTGAATCTCGATATGGCGAGGTTGAGTCACGAATTTCTCGATGAAAATTCGATCGTCCCCGAACGAGTTCGCAGCTTCGTTCTTGGATGACTGGAAGCCTTCGCGCGCTTCTTCATCATTCCAGGCGATCCGCATACCCTTACCACCGCCGCCGGCGCTGGCCTTGATCATGACCGGATAGCCGATTTCGTTTGATATCTTAACCGCCTCATCGGCATCTTCGATCAAACCCATATAACCGGGGACTGTCGATACACCCGCATCCTGAGCGATCTTTTTCGAGGTGATCTTGTCACCCATCGCCTCAATCGCACCCTTCGGAGGTCCGACAAACGCAACCCCTTCCGCCTCAAGCGCCTCGGCGAATTTTGCGTTTTCCGACAGGAAGCCATAGCCGGGGTGCACCGCCTGGGCACCGCTTTGCCGTATGGCGTCCATCACCTTGTCGATGACAATGTAGGACTGGTTCGCAGGCGGCGGGCCTATGTGCACCGCCTCATCCGCCATCGAAACGTGCAGCGCGTTCTTGTCTGCATCTGAGTAAATGGCGACCGTGCCGATACCCATCTTACGCGCGGTTTTCATAACGCGGCAGGCGATCTCACCCCGGTTGGCGATCAGGATCTTGTTGAACATGGAACGTCCTTTGTCTTGGTGTTTTGGAAACGCAAAACGCCGCCACAGGGTTTTAGCCCCATGACGGCGTGTTCCGCGATGACGGTCGAGGCGACAGGCGCCCCAAAGACTGTATTAGTAACAGTTCCGTTGTGTTTTGCAGAATAGCACGTTGCCGGCGGCACCCACCGCTGCCCCGACGAACGGATCGGCGTTGAGGACCGCCGCGCCCAGCGCGCCTGCGCCACCGCCCAGCAGCGCCTGTTCGCCGGTCGAGTCACCACAGGCCGCGAGGCCCGTACAGGTCGCAACGGCCAGGAAGAATTTTGAGAATCGCATTCGTTCTGCCTCTTTTCAGTTATTGATTCACTGAAGCGGAGATGCAGCAACCGGGGGTTGATATTCAATAACAAGCGCGGTTTTTTCGGGTTTTGCGCAGGTTTATGCCGTAGGTCGCGCGCAAAGAAAAACGCGGGCAGGACGTTGTGGGTTTCACAAGCCTGCCCGCGCAAGGAAGGGGTACGGAATAGTAGGTGCTTGTGCGGCGCAGGCAAAGTAGAGCCGCACGGCACAGACAGAATGCACGCGACGTAACAGGCGGCAAAGACTGAAGTGTTACCCGTTGGGATTCCGGCTGGAATCTGCCCATGCAACAAAACGCCGCGCAAATTAGTGCCGAGTGCCATGAACGTCGGCGCATGTGGCCTGAAACCTATGGCCGTCACAATTCTGTTACAAACAACGAAGTAAGCGGAGCGCCCTAAAATTACGTTACCGCTATCAGCTAGAAGCAACTCGGCAGAAAATTTCGGTTGTATCAGGGTTTTAGCAGGGACCTTCACCTCTGCGTGATTTCTAACCCATAATTTCACACATTTCGTTGAATTATAACCAGTTTTTTGTCTCGGCCTCGTGATTTCCTTGAACATTCGCTGCATGAAAGTGTGCCCGTGCATATTTGCACACAAGGAAACACCCAAATGAAAAAACAAAACACAAAGGCAATCCTGCTCACTGCTACTGTGCTGAGCGTAACCAGCACGCTTGCCTTTGCCGAAGACGCACAAACCCAAGCCGAGTTGGAAGCTCTGCGCGCCCGGGTTGAAGCTCTCGAAGCCAATAGCGCCGGTTCCGGAACCGGGGATCTTCGTGTCGGTAGCACATCCCTGGATGTCTACGGCTATGTTAAAGCCGACTTCTTCTATGATTTCGACTTCGACCAAGGCGACACGGCCTTTGTGAACGTTATTGGTGAACCCGGCGCAGCGACCAACGGAAAATTTGGCGCCACAGTTCGCCAATCGCGGATCGGGCTGCGCACCCTCACACCCAGCAGCATCGGCGACATTGGCGGACAATTGGAGGTAGACCTGTTTGGCTCGAGCGGTACCGCCGAATTCCGGATACGTCATGCCAATATCACGATCGGTGACCACTGGCTGATTGGTCAGACCTGGACGAACTTCATGGCGCTGGACTCTTATCCCCGCACGGTTGAATTCAACGGACCTGTTGGCGTTCTGTTTGCCCGGACACCGCAGGTTCGCTACACCGGCAAACTCGGCGCACACACCACGTTCACCGCGTCTGTGGAAGAAAACGTCGGCTCCTCGAACTCGGATGACCCTGTTCTGACGGCCGCTGTCGAGTTCAAAAACGATAAGTACAGCGCCCGTGCGGCTGCGCTTTACAGCAAGGCGAAGTCCGCCGACGGCAATACCGAGGTTGATCAAACCGGCTTCACTGTCGGCGCCACGGCCAAACTCTGGAAAGGTGGGCTTTTCACGGCCAACTACACCGACGGCGAGGCGATTGGCCCGTATCTGATCGGTGGCGGTGATGCAATCGTTGGCGGCCGGGCCAACGACGCGGACGGCTACTCGCTTGAGCTCCGCCAGGACATAGGGGAAAAACTGAACATCGGTATCGCCTATGGTAGCGAAGACTATGACCTTGCGAGCTCGACCGGTACGCTGGCTTTCACCGAACTCGAAACGATCCACGTCAACGCGTTCTACAAAGCCACGGATAACCTGACCTTGAGCGCCGAATACTTCTACGGCGAGCGGAATGACGCGCCTACGGGCCGGGATTTCGACGGCGACCGTATTCAGCTTGCCGCGCAGCTGAACTTCTAGGCCTACAGCCCTGCCCTGCCCGACACCGGGCAGGGTTTTTTCCCAAGACACTTTCGGGTGGGTATGCACTACAGCGGCCTGCACGGCTTAACGCACCTCGCTGAAAATATCCGGAAACGACATGCGCGCCGCGTCCACATCTATCACCAGCAAGGCCTCGTAGCTGGCCGGATCAAACGGATCTTCGGCAGCAATAATTTCGCGTTCAAACAACCAACTCAACCGACCCGCATCCAAGTTGCCGCGTTCAAAAGGTTGGTCGCCAAAATGCTGCCACAGCGCCTCCATGAATGCTGCGTCGGCACGACGGTCTGCGGGCTTGCGATCCCGAAACCGTTCGCGCCGAGAGATCGGCGTGATACCTTTTGGGTTGGCACGGCGAATAGTGAACTGAAAATCGGTTCCGGGAAGCCGTCCCGGGAATCCACGGTGTTTCAGCATGTCGCTACCTTTTTGTTCGTCGTATTAAGGGAAACAAGCCTGTTCCCAAGCGCAGACAGAATCATTACGCGCACCTCCAAAGCCGCATTGGTTTTCAGAAACGTCCGGGTTTTTCGATAACGTTTCATGGTCAGAAGCCCTCCCAGATACATTGGGATTGCTCCAGCCGATAGGCTTCAAAGAACTGAGTTGCATCGGGCGCCGACCGCCCGAATTCGATAGGCCGGTCAGACAGAGAAATAACAACCCGCGCCGGTTCGAGATCGTATTTGGCGACATAGGCGACCGCGAGCGTTTGACACAAATGCGCCATATCGACCGAGGCCACATCATATCCGATCCGCCCCACTGTCGACCCGATCTTGGGCGCGATGAAGCGAAACCTGACCCACAGCTCACCCGGACTGTTGTCCAGCAGCACATCAGTCAGATGTACGGGCTGTCCAGACGGCACCGGCAGCAGGTTTTCGGATTTGGCGAAGGCAGGGTTGACGCATGAAAGACATATCAGAGCAAGAGCGCGACCCCAGACCTGCAAGACGCAGGCTCCTCTCTCCGGGGTCGCGCGCGCTTGGCGTAAGGCCCGCGCTTTTCTATGTCTGATAGGGCTATTCATTTATCAGCTTTATTCTCTATGTCAAACGCTCTGGTTGTCCCGCCTGCCACGGTTTGCACGCAAAGCGTTCTGCTACCGACACACCCGTCGCGGTTTCCTCTACAGCGGAATATTGTCGTGCTTTTTCCACGGGTTTTTCAGTTTCTTGTTACGAAGGCTCGCAAATGCGCGGGACACACGGCGGCGGGTGGATTGGGGCATAATCACCTCGTCAATAAAACCACGCTCAGCCGCAACGAATGGGTTGGCGAAGCGGTTTTCGTAATCCTGCGTGTGCTGCGCAATCTTCTCGACGTTACCCAGATCGGCGCGGTGGATGATCTCGGTCGCGCCCTTGGCGCCCATCACAGCGATCTCGGCTGTGGGCCAGGCATAGTTGAAATCACCACGCAGATGCTTTGAAGCCATAACGTCATATGCGCCACCATAGGCCTTGCGGGTGATAACAGTGACCTTCGGAACCGTCGCCTCGCCATAGGCAAACAGCAGCTTGGCACCATGCTTGATGACACCGCCGTATTCTTGTGATGTCCCCGGCAAAAAGCCCGGCACATCCACGAAAGTCAGGATCGGAATTTCGAAACAGTCGCAGAACCGCACGAAGCGCGCGGCCTTGCGGCTGCTGTCGATGTCCAGGCAGCCGGCCAGCACCATCGGCTGGTTCGCCACGACCCCAACGGTCTGTCCCTCCAGCCGGATAAAACCGGTGATGATGTTCTTGGCGTAGTCTTCCTGAATTTCGTAGAAATCACCCTCATCCGCCACCTTGGTGATCAGCTCTTTCATGTCATAGGGAGTGTTCGGATTGTCCGGGATCAGAGTATCCAGCGAGGTTTCGACCCGTTCCGGGCTGTCAAAGAAGGGACGCACCGGGGGCTTTTCACGGTTGTTCAGCGGTAGGAAATCGACAAGACGGCGTACTTCGGCCAGTGCTTCAACATCATTCTCGAACGCGCCATCGGCGACCGAGGATTTCTTGGTGTGGGTCGATGCGCCGCCCAGTTCTTCGGCGGTGACAACTTCGTTGGTAACGGTTTTTACGACGTCGGGGCCGGTCACGAACATGTACGACGTGTCTTTGACCATAAAGATAAAATCGGTCATTGCCGGGCTGTAAACAGCGCCACCAGCACAGGGGCCCATGATCACGCTGATCTGCGGCACCACGCCGGAGGCCATGATGTTCCGCTGGAACACCTCGGCATAACCCGCCAGCGAAGCCACGCCTTCTTGGATTCGCGCCCCGCCCGAGTCGTTGATCCCGATAACCGGCGCGCCATTCTGGATCGCCATATCCATGATCTTGCAGATTTTCTGCGCGTGGGTTTCCGACAGCGAGCCGCCGAACACGGTGAAATCCTGGCTGAACACATACACCATCCGGCCATTGATCGTACCCCAGCCGGTCACCACGCCATCGCCCGCAGGTTTTTGATTTTCCATCCCGAAATCTGTGCAGCGGTGACTGACGAACATATCGAACTCTTCGAAACTGCCTTCATCCAACAGCAGGTCGATACGTTCGCGCGCGGTCAGCTTGCCGCGGCCGTGCTGTGCGTCGATGCGCTTTTGCCCACCGCCCAGCCGGGCTTCGTTGCGACGGTCTTCAAGCTCTGTCAGGATGTCTTTCATGGCGCTAGTCCCCTGTGAATTTTGCGCGACACTATACGCAGACGCGCCTAACCCAAAGCGTCTTTCGGCAAATTTGCAAATATTTGGCAACTTACTTCAGGAAAATTGTAAACTAGCTAATTTCTCCTGTCGGGGACGTTCTTGCATGGCATTCCTGCTGACGCGTAATATACACGTGAACCATGCAGTTCAGTTCAAGTCAGGCGCACCGCTCGCCCCCCACAATTTCCACACTCGTTTTGCTGTCGGGGCTGTCGGCGCTCAGCCTGAATTTGTTCCTGCCCAGCCTGCCGAACATGGCGCTGCATTTTCAGACCGACTACAAGGTCATGCAATTGTCGATTGCGTTGTACTTACTGGTCAATGCAGTGCTTCAAATCCTGATCGGGCCGATTGCGGATAAGGCCGGGCGACGACCTGTTCTGCTGTGGGGGCTGGTCCTGTTCCTGGCTGCTACACTGGGCTGCATTTACGCCCCGAACGCCGAGGTTTTTCTGGCCTTCCGGATGTGTCAGGCCATCGTGGTGGTGGGCATGGTACTCAGCCGGGCGGCAGTGCGTGACCTGTTTGAACAGGACAAAGCGGCTTCAATGATTGGGTATGTGACGATGGGTATGGCCGTCGTCCCCATGATTGGCCCGGCCATTGGCGGCTTTTTAGAAGAGAGTTTTGGGTGGAAGGCGAATTTTTGGCTGCCCTTCGCGCTTGGTGTAATGACGCTGGTGCTGACCTACTTCGATTTTGGCGAGACTTCGGTCAAAAGCGGTAAAACGCTGATACAGCAATTCCGCGAATATCCTGAATTGCTGCGCTCTCCACGCTTTTGGGGCTATTCGATGTCCTGCGCGCTGTCATCAGGTGCGTTCTTCGCCTATCTGGGTGGAGCACCGTTCATCGGCACCGAGGTGTTCGGCCTGAGCGCCGCACAGATTGGCGTCCTTTTTGGCGCTCCTGCGGTCGGGTATTTTTTAGGCAACTTTCTCAGCGGTCGGTACTCGGTTCGGTTTGGTGTGAACCGGATGGTCTATTGTGGGTGCTGGCTGACCACAATTGGCATAGCATTGTCCGCCGCTCTGTTTCTTTTGGGCCTTGGAACGGCGCTCAGCTTTTTCGGGTTCATGACCTTTGTCGGCGTCGGCAATGGAATGACAATTCCCAATGCCACCTCCGGTGCCCTGTCTGTCCGCCCGCATCTTGCCGCGACAGCTTCGGGTCTAAGCGGAGCGATCATGCTGGGTGGCGGTGCCGGGCTAAGCGGTCTGGCTGCGGCCCTGTTGACCAAAGACACCGGGGCAATGCCATTGCTGTGGCTAATGCTGGCCACTTCGGTGCTTGCCGTCTGCGCCATCAGTTTGGTTATCTGGCGCGAGAAGAAGCTGGGCCTGTAACACAGCTTGCACCAGAAAGTTTGCAAAGTTAACTTGCACTGAGGGAAAAGTTGCAAAGGCACGTCATGGCCACCCAAAAACTTTACGCTGGTGCAAAACTACGTGAAATGCGCACGCGTCTGACCCTGACGCAAAAGGACTTCGCTGCCAAACTGGGCGTTTCGCTGCCCTATCTCAATCAGATGGAGAACAACAACCGGCCGATCTCAACGACGGTTGTTCTGGCGCTGGCGCAGGAATTTGGCATGGATGTGACCGAGCTGAGCACAGGCGACAGCGAGCGTCTGGTCTCGGACATGCGTGAGGCGCTGGCTGATCCGGTATTCGATGACACAATGCCCCCGCTGGCCGATCTGCGCCTGACAGCGTCGAATGCGCCCGCCCTTGCCCGGGCGTTCATCGCGCTTCACCGCACCTACCGGCAAACGCATGAGCGGCTGGCTTCATTGGATGAAGCCTTAGGGCGCGAAGACGCGCGAATTCAGGCCAGCCCCTGGGAAGAGGTGCGCGACTTCTTCCATTACTGCGACAACTACATCGATGCGGTCGACCGCGCGGCCGAGCGGTTTGCCACACGTGCAAACGACGCTGGGGGCATTCGCTCCACAGCAATCGACAGTCTTGGTGAACGCGGCATCCGGGTGCAATTTGTGGATATTGACGAAACCCGAAAATACGACGCCGACAGCAGAACCCTTCAGCTTTCCTCGCGTACCGCGCCACAAACACAGGTGTTCCAACTGTTGTTGCAGATGGCGTTGATCAGTCAGGATAAATTGCTGGAAGCAACGTTGGATTTTGCCAAGTTTCAAAGCGACGAAGCCCGCGCTATCGCCAAGATCGGTCTGGCCAATTATTTCGCCGGGGCTTCACTGATGCCCTATGGTGCGTTTCTGGCAGCCGCGCAAGAATACCGTCACGATCTGGAAATGCTCAGCAATCGCTTTGGCGCGTCCATCGAACAGGTTGCACATCGACTGTCTACGCTGCAACGCCCGGGCGCCAAGGGCATTCCGTTCTTTTTCGTGCGGGTCGATCAGGCGGGCACGATCACCAAGCGCCACTCGGCCACCAGACTACAATTTGCGCGGTTCGGGGGTGCCTGCCCGCTGTGGAACGTTCACCGCGCCTTTGAAACCCCCGGCCATTTCCTTCGACAACTGGCAGAAACGCCCGACGGCGTGCGCTATATCTCACTGGCCAGAGATGTTTCGAAATCAGGTGGCTCATTTGGCGCACCTGTGCGCCGCTATGCCATCGCGCTTGGATGCGAGGTACGTCACGCCGAAGCGCTGGTCTACGCCGACAACCTCGATATCAACAACGCCAGCGCCTATGAGCCGATCGGCATCTCATGCCGTATTTGCGAACGTAAGAACTGCCACCAGCGTTCGGTTCCACCACTAGAGCGCCGCCTTTCGATTGACGCGCATACGCGCGGCACGTTGCCTTATGAAGTCACCTGAACTTTGGCATATGTGACAGGACCGACGCAGAGTTGTGGATTGCAGCGGCGGGGGCGCGGCCCCGCCCACGTCTTATGCTTTTGACAAAATCGCCCAGATCTCATCCTTCAGCGCAGCACGTTTCTTGCGCAACTCACCTTCGGCCAAATCTTCCATTGGCTCGATATTCGCTTCGGCCCGATGCACGGTGCGGTTGATCTCGTGATATTCATCCGCAAGCCTTGCGAAATGCGCGTCGGATTGCTTGAGCTGGCTCATCAATTCGACTTTGTCCGGAAATTCTTCGGCCAGTTCATGCGGGGTGTGGGACATTCCTGTTCGCTCCTAAAAGATGTCGTTGCTACTCCGGTTTATACGCCTGCAGCACGCCCCACTTTGACGCGGATCAAATCACCGCTGCGCTGTCGCCCATTTCGGATGAATCCATGGGCGATTGTTGGCACGTGGCAGAGCCTCTTTCCCAAGCAGATGATCTGAAACTTTCTCACCCACCATGATGGACGGCGCATTCAGATTGCCGTTGGTGATCTGCGGAAAGATCGAGCTGTCGGCAACGCGCAGCCCATCCACGCCGATCACGCGGCTTTGGGGATCGACCACCGCATCTTTGTCGTCGACCTGCCCCATACGGCAGGTACCGCACGGGTGATAGGCGCTTTCGGCGTGTTCGGCGATAAAGCCGTTCAGCTCTTCATCTGTCTGCATATCCGCACCGGGCTGAATTTCCTTGCCCGCATAAGGTTTGAACGCCTCTTGTCCGAAGATTTCACGGGTCAGGCGGATGCATTTGCGAAAATCCTCCCAATCCTTTTCATGACTCATGTAATTGAACCGGATCACCGGCGCGTCCTCAGCCCGGTCCGAGCGAAGCCTGACTGTTCCCCGCGACGGAGACCGCATCGGCCCGACATGCGCCTGAAATCCGTGCCCTTCAGCCGCGGCCTGACCGTCATACCGAACGGCCATAGGCAAAAAGTGGTACTGAATATCCGGATATTCAACGCCTGGATTCGAGCGGATAAACGCCGCGCTTTCGAATTGGTTCGATGCCCCAAGGCCGGTTTTCGTGAACAGCCACTGTGCCCCGATCAGGCCCTTGCTGATCAGATTCCAATGCTTGTACAGCGTGATAGGTTGCAAAGAGGCTTGTTGTATATACAACTCCAGATGGTCTTGAAGGTTCCCGCCAACGCCGGGACGATCGGCGAGAACGTCAATTCCCATCTCGGCCAGATGCGCCGCCGGACCGATCCCGGACAGCATCAAAAGTTTGGGTGAATTGATGGACGACGCAGCCAGAACCACCTCGCGCCGAGCACGGATAACTTCCTTCTTGCCGCCACGGATCAACTCGACACCTATGGCACGGCCGTTTTCAACCATAACCCGAGATGCCAGACCGCGGATAATTTCGCAGTTTTCGCGTTTCAAAGCAGGCTTCAGATAGGCATTTGCCGCAGACCAGCGCCGTCCTTTCCAGACGGTTTGATCCATCGGACCAAAACCTTCCTGTTTCTCACCGTTGTAATCCCCGGTGACCTCATAGCCCGCCTGCTGCCCCGCATCGACGAAAGCTTGAAACAGCGGGTTTTGGCGCGGCCCCCGAGAAACATGCAGCGGACCATCCTTGCCACGCCACTCTGCATCACCACCGTGACCACCATCGTGCCATGTCTCCATGCGCTTGTAGTAAGGCAGCACGTCGGCATAGGACCAGCCATCGGCCCCCATTTCGGCCCACGTGTCAAAGTCGCGCGCATGACCGCGCACATAAACCATCCCGTTTATCGAGGACGACCCACCAATCACCTTGCCACGCGGGCAGGCCAGACGGCGGTTGTTCAGATGCGGCTCGGGTTCGGATTGATAGCCCCAGTCATAGCGCGCCATGTTCATTGGATAGCTGAGCGCGGCAGGCATCTGGATAAACGGCCCGGCATCTGTGCCGCCATGTTCGATGACCAGAACTGAAGCCCCTGCCTCGCTCAGACGATAGGCCATCGCGCAACCGGCTGATCCGGCGCCTACAATGACGAAATCTGCTTCCATTTTTCAACTCCTAGACCCGCCGCTCCAAATCAGGTGAATTACGGCGGAGTGTGTTTTCCTCGGACAGAAAAGTTATTCGCCGCGCGGGAAGCGCTGGCTTTCCTCGACGATGTTCAAATCCATGTGGTTGCGCATGTAGCGCTCTGACGCTTTCTGAAGGGGCTGATAGTCCCACGGGTAATAACCGCCCTGCCGCAGCGCCTCGTACACCACCCATCGGCGGGCTTGGCTGGCCCGCACGTCCGCGTCGAACCGATCCAGATCCCAACGTGCCTCAGATTTCGCGCGCAGAGTTTGCAACGTCCCGGCATGCGCAGGGTTCGTGGCCAGATTGACCCGTTCCTGCGGATCAGCTTCAAGATCGAAAAGCTGATCGGGGTCCAGCGAACAGCGGTTGTATTTCCACTTGCCATACCGCAACGAGACCAGCGGTGCATATGACGCCTCGGCCGCGTATTCCATCGCAACCGGCGCAGTGCGTTCTACCCCGTGCGCCAAAGGCACAAGATTTTCGCCATCGGTCCATGGCGCAATTTCTGCCATGTCAACGCCTGCAAGCGCGGCAAGCGTTGGGGTCACATCAAGCGTTGAAACCGGTGCCTCGATCCGTCCCGCAGGCAAGTCAGGCGCACAGATCATCAGCGGCACGCGCGACGACCCCTCGAAGAAGGTCATCTTGAACCACAAACCGCGTTCGCCAAGCATGTCGCCGTGGTCCGAAACGAATAGGATGATCGCCTCTTGCCGAGTGCTTTCAAGCACCTCAAGGATTTCGCCGATTTTGTCATCCAGGTACGAGATATTGGCAAAATAGGCGCGGCGTGACTTGCGGATGTCATCCTCGGTGATGTCAAAGCTGCGCCAGTCATTGGCATCGAAAATCCGCTTGGAATGCGGGTCTTGGTTTTCGTAGCCCAAGTCCGACACTTCGGGCAGCAGGTGGTCGCAATCTTCGTACAGGTCCCAGTATTTCCGGCGCGCTACGTAGGGATCATGCGGGTGAGTAAAGCTGACGGTCACGCACCACGGACGGTCGTCCTTGCCACGGGCCAGATCGTACAGCTTGGCCTTGGCGTGATAGGCGACCTCGTCATCATATTCCATCTGGTTGGAAATCTCGGCCACGCCGGCGCCAGTGACCGAGCCCATGTTGTGATACCACCAATCGATCCGCTCGCCCGGTTTGCGGTAATCAGGGGTCCAGCCGAAATCAGCCGGGTAAATATCGGTGGTCAGCCGATCTTCGAACCCGTGCAACTGATCGGGTCCGACAAAATGCATCTTGCCGGACAGGCATGTATAATATCCCGCCCGACGCAGGTGGTGGGCATATGTGGGGATATCGCTGCGGAACTCGGCCGCATTGTCGTACACTCCGGTGCGCGAGGGCAATTGCCCCGACATGAAGCTGGCCCGCCCCGGAGCACAGAGTGGGGATGCTGTGTACGCGTTGGCAAAACGTGTCGACCGGTCCGCCAGTTTCTTCAGGTTCGGAGCATGAAGCCAGTCAGCGGGACCATCAGGAAAGAGGGTTCCGTTTAACTGATCCACCATCAGGATCAGAATGTTCGGCTGTGTCATTTTTCAGCCTCAAGTAAGGTAGTAAGGACACGTAAGGCGTGCTTCACGGCCAGTTGCGGTTCCTTCGGGGCTGTAAGTGCCGCGCGAATATACAAACCGTCAATCAGGGCAATCATGTTTGCGGCCGCCTCGACCGGGTCCTGCATCAACGGACGCAGCGCGTCGACCAGATTGGACCGCATACGGGCCTGATAAATCTGCCATAGGCGCAGCGCATCGTCGTTCGTTTGCGCCAGAACATAAAATGTCATCCACGCGGTGATGACATCAGGTGTAAAGCAGGACGGTGCAAAGCAAGCACGAATAATCGCTTGCGCCCTTTGATGAGGTGCGGCCGCTTTAAGCTCGGCCCGTGCCTCATTCCCGAAGTCGGACAGGATTCGCCGCATCGCGGCCAGAAAAATTTGATCTTTACCGCCGAAATAGTGATGCGCCAGCGCGCTGGACATTCCGGCCCGTTTGGCAATCTGGCTGACGGTCACATCCAGGGATTTCTTTGACCCAAGCTCGGCAATCGTCGCGCGAACGATCGCATCACGACGGATTGGTTCCATTCCGAGTTTTGGCATAGCCATCCCCTTCTCAACAATTGCCGAGGAGACGCTACGGTGATTTTATTGACTCGTCAATCAACAACAATTTTACCAACGAGCCGGTTACAACTTGGGCGCAATACTGGGCGTGGTCAGATTGCTGCGATTCAGAACAGCTTCGCGCCAAGCGATAAAGCTGACAGCCGTCAGAATGAGTGATCCACCTGCGACAACCCATATGTCGACGCTTTCGTGAAAAACCAACGCGCCCATGAGCGTAGCCCAGATCAGCTGTAAAAACGTTACCGGCTGGGTTACGGCCACCGGGGCCGCTTGCAAGGCGAGCGTCATCAAATAGTGGCCCGCGGTAGCAAAGCAGGCGACCAGAAACAACACCCCGATATCGCGCAAACTTGGAGGCTCCCACACTGCGACGGCAAACGGTATCAAGGCGAGCGTCACCCAAATCGACAGATGCGCCACAATGACCGAGGGCGGGATGTCTCGCACCAGCAATTTGGCCAGCAGGTATGACCCGCCAAGCATCAAAGCAGTGCCCAGCATCGCCAGGTGCCCGGTCGAAACCTCTCGGAATCCGGGGCGCAGGATGATGGCAACGCCGATCAACGCCACCAGAATCGCGGCGATCCGGCGGAAAGCCAGCTTTTCACCCAAAAACAGCGCGGCCCCTAGTGTGACATAAACCGGGGTCATATAGTTCATCGCCGTGACCTCGGCTAACGGAATCTGGGTCATCGCGTAGAACCACAGCATGACGGCAATCCCGTGAACGAGTCCGCGCAGTCCGAACAAGGATAGGTGTCGGGATGACAGGCGGGTTGTCAGGATAGAACGCAGCGCAGGCAGCAGAAACACCAACCCCAGGACGTACCGTATGAAAGCCGCCTGAATGGGGCTCATGGTCGTTCCCAAGGATTTGACGAGTGCCGTCATCACCACAAAGGAAATCCCGGCAGCAAACATCCAGAACATACCCGCGAGGGGCCGCGATGAGACGGCGAGCGTTGTCATGCGCAATTCTGAACACCGAAATCGGATCAGAGACAACCCTTCACATGGCAATAAGCTTAAACGCGATACCCAGCATGACGATTCCGATTACCGAATCCAGAACCTGCCATGCGCGCGGTCGGGCAAAGACAGGGGACAGCACCCCTGCCCCGTAGCCAAGAGAAAAGAAAAACACAAAGCTGGACAACATCGCCCCAACAGCAAAAGCCATGCGGTCATCATACTGGGCCGAGATTGAGCCAATCAGCACAACCGTATCCAAATAGACATGGGGATTTAACCACGTGAAAGCCAGCACGGTCAGCAGGACCGAACGCAGACTGGCGCGCTGACCTTCTGACACGTCCATCACGGCCCCGCCTCGCCAGGCCGATTGCAGGCTGCGCAGCCCGTACCAGGTCAGGAAAATCGCCCCGCCATACCGCATGGCCGTTTCAAACCAAGGCAACTCTTCGGCCAACGCGCCGAACCCCGCGACACCGGCTGCGATCAGGATTGCATCCGATGCCGCGCAGGTCAGGCACAGGGGCAACACATGCTCGCGCCGCAGACCCTGACGCAGCACAAAAGCGTTTTGCGCGCCAATAGCTAGGATCAGGCTGAAGCCTAAGGTGAAACCGGCGATCAGGGATGTAGGCATGAAACCTCCTTTAGTCTGAGGCGTTGACTACGGATATCGACGCGTTCTATCAAATTAAAGATACTGACCACAGTTAAGTTTAGCTAATGTTGCTTGATCCCAATCACCTGTCCGCTCTGTCGTCAATCCTTCGCCACGGCAGTTTTGACGCCGCTGCAGCTGAGCTTTCGGTAACGCCCTCAGCTATTTCGCAGCGGATCAAGGCGCTGGAGGACCGCGTGGGCGCAGCGCTGATCAACCGGGGGACGCCCTGCACCGGTACCCCCGCGGGGTTGCGTATCGCCCGACATGCTGAGGATATAGGCTTGCTAGAGGCCAAACTGGCCCGCGAACTGACCCTGGATCAGGCCACCGGCCCTGTCAGGGTTCGTGTGGCAGTACCCGCAGATGTTCTGGCAACATGGTTCATTGATGCGATGGCTCAGGTGAATGGGTTGTTGTTCGATCTGGTGGTCGACGATCAGGATCATTCAGCAGAATGGCTACGCCGGGGCGAGGTCAGTGCCGCCATAACGGTGGGCGGGCAGTTGGTTTCGGGCTGCGATGCCACATCTCTGGGGGCGTTGCGCTATGTCGCGACAGCCAGCCCCGAATTCATAGAAAAATGGTTCGCCAAAGGCGTAGACGAACACACATTGGCTAGCGCGCCTTGCCTGACCTTCAATCGCAAGGACAGGCTTCAGAAAGCCTGGATTGCCGAACAAACGGGCCAAGCGGTTTCTCCGCCTTCACATTTCCTGCCTTTGCCGCAGGGTTTTGTGGATGCGGCAATCGCTGGGATGGGCTGGGGCATGAACCCTGTCGGCCTAGCGCAACATGCGTTGGACGATGGCAGGCTGCGGCCTCTGCTACAGAACGCGCCGTTGGATGTGCCGCTGACGTGGCAGGTCGGCCGCGTCTTGTCTGCGGCCTTGGCGCCGCTGACCAGTGCGGTCAGACAGGCCGCCCGCGCGGCGCTACTTCCTCAGTGCAGCGACCAATCCAGTTTTTGACCAGTCAGCGCTATGAGAGTTTGGAAAAGCTCCTCGACATCAGAAGGTGGTGATGGCGCAGATCAAAGCTGCGCCATGACCTCGTCCGAGGCATCGAAATTGGTGGTAACGCGCTGCACGTCATCGTCGTCTTCCAGCGCATCGACCAGCTTCATCAGCTTTTGCATGTCTTCAAGGCCCAACTCAGTCGTGGTCGTAGGTTTCCAGACCAGTTTGGTGGACTCGGATTCGCCCAGCGCGGTTTCCAGCGCGCTGGATACATCGTTCAGATCGGTATCTGCACACCAAATAATGTGGCCATCGTCCGAACTTTCGACATCTTCGGCACCAGCTTCAATAGCCGCTTCAAAGATCGCATCCGCATCACCGGCGGTCGCGGGATAGACAACTTCGCCCTTGCGTTCGAACATGAACCCGACCGAACCGGTCTCGCCCAGATTGCCGCCGTTCTTGGAAAAGGTCGACCGCACGGTCGAAGCGGTCCGGTTGCGGTTGTCCGTCATCGCCTCGACAATCACGGCCACACCGTTGGGGCCATAGCCCTCATACCGGATTTCTTCGTAATCGTCGCCCTCGCCCGCGACAGATTTCTTGATGGCGCGGTCGATCACGTCCTTGGGGACCGAGTTCGACTTGGCCTCTTTTACGGCCAGACGCAGACGTGGGTTCTTGTCAGGATCGGGGTCACCCATTTTGGCGGCGACGGTGATCTCTTTCGACAGTTTGGAAAACAGTTTGGACCGCGCGGCGTCCTGACGCCCCTTGCGGTGCTGGATATTGGCCCATTTGGAATGGCCTGCCATGTTGCGTCCTCGTGATAGTGGTTGCGTATTCGGCGCTCATATAGACGTTTGCCGGGCATGGGATCAAGAGAGCGGCTTGCCCAAGCCCTGCTTGAGGGTATGGTGGCGGCATGACGACAGATCAGATTATTCTTTTTGCCCTTTTCACCACCGTGTTCGGAATGCTGCTATGGGGGCGGTTTCGCTATGATCTTGTGGCGTTTTCCGCCCTGCTGCTTGGGGTTATTCTTGGGGTTGTTCCAGTGGACAGGGCTTTTGCCGGGTTCGGGCATCCCGCAACAATTATCGTGGCGCTTGTTCTGGTTGTATCGGCTGGCCTTGTCCGCTCGGGCGCTGTGTTCCTTATTACGCGCACCTTGGTTGACGCCTCGCGGGGGTTAGGGGCGCATATCGCCTTGATGGGGGGTATCAGCGCGGTTCTGTCGGCCTTCATGAACAATGTGGCCGCGCTGGCATTGCTGATGCCGGTCGATATTCAAACCGCACGCAAGGCAGGCCGGTCGGTGGGGCTTACGCTGATGCCGCTAAGCTTTGCAACCATTCTGGGCGGCATGGCGACACTGATCGGGACGCCACCCAACATAATCATCGCCTCAATCCGGCAAGAAACGTTGGGCGAACCGTTCGCGATGTTCGATTTCGCTCCGGTGGGCGGGGTGGCGGCCATCGCAGGCTTGGCCTTTGTCTCGTTGATCGGATGGCGGCTTATCCCGGACCGTGGCCCGCAAACCGAAAGCACCGAGGCGCTGGCCGAATATATCGCTGAACTGACCATTCCGCCCGAGTCGGCTCATATTGGAAAGCGGGTCAGCGAACTTTACGCAGCAGCCGAAAAATCCGACGTTGCGATCATCGGCCTCATCCGCGACGGCAAGCGGCGCTATGGCCGCTCGGCGCATGCCACGCTGCAAGAGGGCGACGCACTGGTGCTTGAAGCACGGCCCGAAGCGCTGGATGAGTTTCGCGCGGCGTTGAGCCTCGATTTCTCGGACACACGGCGGCAGGAATTGCTGACGGCCGAAGGCGACGGGCTAGAGGTGATCGAAGTTGTCGCCACCGAAAGCGCCCGCATCACGGGCCGCACCGCACAGGGGCTTGGGTTGGCGTGGCGGCAAAGTACCGTTCTGATGGGCATTTCCCGCCAGGGCCGCCGCATCACCGAACAGGTTCGCAAAACCGAGGTCGAGGCCGGCGACATCCTACTGCTGCTGTGCCCCCGTGACCGCAGCGCGGATGTGACCGAATGGCTTGGCTGCCTGCCGTTGGCCGCGCGCGGGTTGAATGTCACGGCCAATGACAAGGCATGGCTGGCCATCGGCCTGTTCGCCGCAGCCGTATTGGCGGCCAGTCTCGGGCTGATCTACCTGCCGATTGCATTGGGGCTTGTTGTCGTGGCCTATGTGCTGACCAAGATCATGCCGATTGCAGACCTCTACAACCACATCGAATGGCCAGTGGTTGTTTTGTTGGGCTCAATGATCCCTTTAGGCAGCGCGTTGGAGACGTCTGGCGGCACCGAGTTGATCGCCAACGCGCTGGTGCAACTGACCGGCGGCTTGCCCGCCTGGGCCATTCTGACCGTGCTGATGATCGTCACGATGACCCTGTCAGATGTTCTGAACAACACTGCGACAGCCATTGTTGCCGCGCCGGTTGGCATCCAGATGGCACGCACGCTTGAGGTGTCTCCGGACCCGTTCCTGATGACCGTCGCCGTAGCGGCCTCAGCCGCATTCCTCACCCCGATAGGTCACAAAAACAATACGCTGGTCCTCGGCCCTGGCGGCTATCGGTTCGGGGACTACTGGCGCATGGGTCTGCCGCTGGAAATCCTTATCGTCGCGGTTTCGATCCCCGCCATCCTTGTCTTCTGGCCGCTTTGACGGGTAAGGGCAGCGCATGAAACGATTTCTGATCCTGCAACTGCGCCCCGAGACCGAGGCGTCGGATGCCGAATACGCCTCGATCCTGGACAAGACCGGCCTTTCGCCGGACCAGACCCACCGTATCAAGCTGGACTGCGAAACCCTGCCCGAAGGGTTGGACGTGACGGATTATGCAGGCGTAATCGTTGGCGGTGGTCCCGGCTGTGTCAGCGATGATCCCGCGACGAAATCCGAAAGCGACGCGCGGGTTGAGGCATCAATCATGGGTTTGATGCCCCAGATCACCGCAAACGATCACCCGTTCATGGGGTGCTGCTATGGTTTGGGTATCCTGGCCGCGCATCTTGGCGGGCACGTCAGTAAGGACCGGTTCGGCGAACCCGTCGGCCCCTCAACCTGCCACCTGACCGATGAGGGCGCGCGCGATCCTCTGACCGCCGGGCTGGGCGAGAGTTTCGATGCGTTTGTGGGCCACAAAGAGGCGGTGCAAACGCTTCCCGAAGGCTGCGTGCATCTGCTGTCCTCAGACCCCTGCCCGTTTCAGATGATCCGCTGGGGTCAGAATGTCTATGCCACGCAGTTCCACCCCGAAGCCGACGCGCGTGATTTCGAACAACGTATCAAAATCTATAAGAATTATGGGTATTTCCCCCCCGAAGACGCGCAGCGCCTGATTGATATTTGCCACGCTGCCAAGGTTACAAAACCCGGTGAAATCCTGCGCCGTTTCGCCCAGCGCTATATGTGACCTAACGGCGCTGTTGCCTGCGCCGCAATCACTCGCTTAGGCTAATCCGAACGGCTTTGGGAGGAGTTGTTCTTGGATCTGCTCATAAATGTCGGCCTGCCACTTTCGCTGGCCATTATCATGTTGTCTCTGGGCGTCGGGTTGCACGTTGCTGACTTCAAACGTGTGCTGAGCCGGGGATATCCCTTTGCCATCGGCGCGCTTTGTCAGGTTATCTTGTTGCCCATAGCGGCGTTTATCACAGTTACAGCCTTCGCCTTGCCGCCCGAAATTGCGGTGGGTTTCATGCTGCTTAGCTTTTGCCCCGGCGGAGTGACCAGCAACATACTGTCGAAGCTGGCCAAAGGCGATGTTGCGCTGTCCGTCAGTCTGACTGCGGTGATCAGCTTGCTTTCCATGATCACGGTCCCCTTTCTGGCAGCATGGTCAATCGCTCATTTCATGAGTGAGGACGCACCCGAGGTTTCGATCACTGGCCTGGCCATCGCATTGTTCCTGATCACCACTCTGCCCGTCGCAATCGGTGTCAGCCTGCGTCACTTCGCAACCGGGTTTGCGGAACGGATCGACGCACCGCTGACCAAACTGGCAACCGCCTTGTTTGTGCTGATTGTCCTGGCCGCGCTGGCTGGGAACTGGCAACTGTTCATAGACAACCTCGGAGCTATGGGTGCTGGACTGGTCTCACTTAACATTGCACTGCTGGCAATCGGGCTGGGGATCGCGCGTGCCGCGAAACTGTCGTGGAACGAGAGTAAAACGATCTCAATCGAAACCGGCATTCAGAACTCGACACTCGGGATAACGCTTGCCGCGCTGATCACAGGGCCAGAAAGCGGGTTTAGCCCATTGGCCCTTCCCTCTGCCGTTTACGGGATCATGATGTATGTCGTGGCACTGCCGTACATCACCTGGCTGCGTGGCCGCTGAAAGGACAAGTCATGACCACAAACACTGCCGATGCCATTGTGGTGGGTGCCGGTTTGGCTGGCCTCGTAGCTGCGGCCGAGATGGGGGATCGCGGAAAGAAAGTCATCATGCTGGATCAAGAGCCCGAGCATTTTCTGGGCGGGCAAGCATTCTGGAGCCTCGGTGGTCTGTTCATGGTCGATACCCCGGAACAACGTCGGATGGGAATCAAAGACAGCCACGACCTGGCCCTGCGCGACTGGATGGGCAGCGCGCAGTTCGATCGCGACGAAGATGCCTGGCCGCGCAGATGGGCTGAAGCCTATATTGAGTTCGCAGCCGGAGAGATGCGCCCGTGGCTGCATGAAATGGGTTTACGCTGGTTTCCCATCGTTGGCTGGGCCGAACGTGGCGGATCTTACGCGGATGGTCATGGCAACTCGGTGCCACGGTTCCACATCACGTGGGGCACTGGACCGGGTGTGCTTGAGCACTTTATCCGCCGCGTGCGCGCGCATGTCAGCAACGGGTTGATCGAGTTAAAGTTCCGCCATCAGGTCAGCCACATCATCATGCAGAACGGCTGCGCCAAAGGGGTCTCGGGCGAGGTTCTGGCCAATGACACCGCCCTTCATGGTGCCAGGACTAGCCGCGATGAGGTCGGCGAGTTCGAAGTTTATGCGCCGTCGGTTATTGTCACCTCTGGGGGGATCGGAGGTAATTTTGAGATGGTGCGCAAGAATTGGCCCCGCAACCGGTTGGGTGAGCCACCAAAAGACATGGTCGCCGGCGTACCGTTTCACGTCGATGGCCGCATGATCGGCATCAGCGAAAAAGCTGGCGGTCACGTGATCAACAGCGACAGGATGTGGCATTACACCGAAGGCGTGCGCAATTGGAACCCGATCTGGCCATCACACGGCATCCGCATCCTGCCCGGCCCAAGCTCTATGTGGTTCGACGCGCGCGGCAACCGGCTGAAACCACCCTGCATGCCCGGATTCGATACCCTTGGCACGCTGAAGGAAATCCTGAAAACCGGATATGAATACAGCTGGTTCGTCCTGACTCAAAAAGTCATCAAGAAGGAATTCGCGCTTTCAGGTTCAGAACAGAACCCCGACATGACAGACGGAGGATGGAAAGAGGTGCTGTTCCAGCGCGTTCTAACCGGGTCAAAGGCGACGGCACCGGTTGAGGCTTTCAAAGAGCATGGCGAAGATTTCATCGTCGCCAATACCCTGACCGAACTGGTCAGCGGCATGAACCAGTTGGGCGGAGGCTTGATCGACGAGGCACATCTGAGGGCTCAGATCGAAGCGCGGGATTCGCAGGTCGACAATCCCTTCACCAAGGACGCGCAAATGGCTGCCATATTGGCCGCGCGCAACTACCGTGGCGACAAGCTGATCCGCACTGCCAAACCTCATAAATTCCTCGACCCGGCCAATGGCCCGCTAATTGCAGTAAAGCTGCATGTGCTCACGCGTAAGACGCTGGGCGGGCTGCAGACGAACCTGGACAGTCAAATGATTGGCGCGGACGGTCAGGTCGTGCCTGGTCTGTTCGCGGCCGGAGAAGTCGCAGGGTTTGGCGGTGGCGGCTATCACGGTTACAACGCGCTTGAAGGCTCGTTTCTGGGCGGCTGCATCTTTTCAGGCCGCAATGCCGGACGATCAAGAGCCATCGCGTAACCTTCAAGCTTTATTGGGTGCGGGTAAAGGTAGCAATTGGTTCGCCCGCTGCGTCCAGAAAAGCCATCGCATCCCCTTCCATTGCGTAGGTGGTAACCTCTTGCAGCAATGCAAAGAACTGGCGTTCGACCTCTTCAAGGTCCGGGGGGCAGGCCATAAGCGTCGCTGCCATATTGTCCGGGAATGAGATATTCGCGCCCGAGATTTCAGCCTGGCCATTGAATCGGTTGCACCCACCGCTACCGGAAAAAGCCCCGCCCTCGGCAAAGGAAATCTCGGGGCGGCGCTCTGCCTCAATCTTCGTGCCATTCATGGCGACGGCGGTCCATTGCGTGTTCTCAAGCATGGCGGCCCCTTGCACCTGCACCAAAACCAGATCGGTAGAGTTTCCCGCACCATCCGTCAGAACAGGATATGCCGTATCCGTGGTAAACAGCAGCTTGCCGCCCTGGTTGATTGAGGCGCGCACAACATAGCGGCGACCGTCCTTGATCAGGTTATCGTCGAAAACCAACTCGAACTGCGCAGGCACGCCGCTCATCGCGTAGCGTTTGGTGGCAAGCGACACTGCGGGCGCATCCGCCCGCGACACGTCCTGAAGTTCGACATACAGCGTGGCATCAGGTGGCACGGCGATCCGTTCGCGATAGGTCGCTGTCCCTTCGATTGTGCCCGCAGTTGCGGCGGCGCTTAGCGCAACCGAAAATGAGGCAACTGCCAATGCTGCCTTACCGGTTCCGAGCATGGGGGTGCTCCTTCCTTCAAAATCACTTGATGAAACATTGTATTTGCATGTGATTTTACAAGGACTGTGCCGAAAAACCAGCGGTTCCGCGCTGACGTCACAGCGGCCAGAGCAGCGGAATCAATAGCGATGCCAAAAACCCAACTGTAAGGTTCAGTGGAATTCCGACTTTCATGAAGTCTAAAAACCTGTAACCCCCCGGGCCATAGACCATCATGTTCGTTTGATACCCAATCGGCGTCGCAAACGAAGCCGAAGCCGCCACCATCACAGCAACCACCAGCGGGCGTGGGTCGATCCCTACCGCCTGCGCCAAGCCGATGGCAATTGGCGTTACCACCACGGCCACAGCGTTGTTTGAAACAAGCTCTGTCAGCACCGAAGTCAGCAGGTAAACGGCCCAGACAATCAGGAAAGGCGGCAGCTGACTAAGGCTTGGCGCAATCGTTTCGACGATCAGCGACACAGCACCTGATTTATCCAGCGCCGCGCCAATCGCCAGCATTGAAAAGATCAACGCCAGCAAGCGGCCTTCGATAAATGAAAACGCCTCATCCGCGTCAATACAGCGGGTCAGCAGTACAACTGCCACTGCCAGAACCGACAGCAAAAGGATTGGGGCTACCCCCAATGCGGCGAGCGCCACGATGCCAATAAGTGCGCCAATCGCAATCGGCGCATGTGAGCGCCGGAACGCGCGCGCCGACGGTTGCGTGACATCAACCATTTCCATATCGGCGGCCAGTTTCTGAATATCTCCCGGAGCGCCTTCCAGCAGCAGGGTATCACCAACCCGCACGACCAGTTGATCCAGCTGTCTTCCAATATTCTGGTTTCGACGGTGTACAGCCAGCACATAAACACCATAGCGACGCCGCAGGCGCATCGCACCCAACGTCCGCCCGACCATGCGACAGCCAGGCGTAATCAGGACCTCAACGGTCTTGGTCTCAACCGCGGAAACCTGATCGACACGTTTTAGTTCCTTATTGCGCTGAAGGCCCAGGAGTTCGGTCATTTCGGTACGCAGAACCACCCTGTCGCCCAACTTCAACTCCACACCCTTCAGGTTGCGGCGCAGCGACTCGTCCCCCCGGATCACGTCAATCAGGCGGACACCCGGGCGTTTGAACAGTTGAACGCCCGTCACCTCGCGCCCTATCAGGTTGCTTTCAGGGGGAATGACGGCTTCGGTAAAGAACTTCATTCTGGACCGGTCCGACAGAAGCGAGGCCATGCTATCGCGTTCCGGTAGCAGGCGCGGCGCGATGAACCGCAAATAGATCATACCGTAGATCACCAGCGCGATGCCCAAAGGGGTGACTTCAAATATCGTGAACGGCTGCATCCCTTGCGACCGGGCCACACCATCCACCAAAAGATTGGTCGAGGTTCCGATCAGGGTCAGAGTACCCCCCAGTATCGCTGCATAACTCAACGGGATCAGCAGTTTCGAGGCCGCCACGTTCAGTGTGCGCGCGATCTGCACAAATACCGGGATCATTACAACCACGACCGGAGTATTCGACACCACGGCAGAGGCCAGCACGACGAACGCCATCAACAATCCGATGGCAATCCGCGGGTTCACCTGCGCCTGTTTCTGCGCGACCGATGTAAACGCGTCCAGCGCACCGGTGCGGACGAGCGCACCCATGATGATGAACATCGCCGCAATGGTCCACGGGGCTGGGTTAGACAGCACCGCCAGAGCACTCTGATACGGCAAAATCCCCGTAACCAGCATAAACGCAACACCACCGATGGCGACAACCTCGGTTGGGTACACCTCGCGCAGGAACAGCGCAAACATGCCAGCGACCACCAAAAGCGCCAGAATTGCGCTGCCCGTTTCTGTCAGTAGAAGGAATTCCATTCTTGGTATTCTGTCCGAACCCTGGCCAGGCTTGCGCGCCCATCGGGCAGTTTCACGCATTGCGCGCGACAGAGCAAGCCTGACGTGACCCTATTGCAGTCGTGTCTCTTGCAAACGCCCACCAACGCGCACCATTTGTACGGATTTTGCCTGCCCACCGCGATCATCGGTCTCGACGAACACGCCGCTCAGCGTCGCCTCGCCATCAGCAGGAGAGAACCGTGCCTTGGGCATTCCCGTTATGAACCGGCGCATTGGTTCGACCTTGTCCATCCCGATGATCGAGTCATAATCGCCGCACATCCCGGCATCTGTCAGATAGGCCGTACCACCGTTCAATATCTGCGCATCCGCAGTCGGTATGTGGGTATGAGTGCCAACGACGAGGCTGGCGCGTTTATCGCAATAGTGCCCCATGGCCATCTTCTCGGACGTCGCTTCGCAATGCATGTCAACGATGATCGCCTGCGCCTGACCTCCGCGCGGATGGGATTTCAGGATCGGTTCGATCGCCGAGAACGGGTCATCGAAGGGCCGCTTCATAAAGACCTGCCCCAGCACCTGCACCACCAGCACCTTGCGCCCGCCCGGCGCTGTATACAGGCGATGCCCCCGCCCCGGTGCACCCTTGGCAAAATTCACCGGGCGCACAATCCGGGGCTCATTCTCGATGAATTGCAGCATGTCTTTCTGGTCGAATGCGTGATCACCCAGCGTCAGGCAATCTGCGCCTGCGTCCAGCAACAGCTTGGCGTGATCGCCGGTCAGACCCATGCCGTTTGATGCATTCTCGCCATTGACTACAACGAAATCCAGCCGCCATTCATCGCGCAGACGCGGCAGATGCTGTTGAACGGCCGTGCGTCCCGCACGACCCATGACGTCACCCAGAAATAGTATTCTCATTCCACCTGTCCTACGTGTGGCATTAACCGAGTACAAGCGCTTAAGCTGCCTGTACAAACCGCCAAAGCGAATTGAAGGAAGTTTCTTGATGAGCCGCGCCCTGATAGCCTTGATTGGACTGACTACACTCGCAGCCTGCGATGACACCCCGCCCCCCAATACAACCGCCGAATTGGCAAACCCTGCCGCTACTTTCTGCGTCGAAAGCGGCGCGCAATACGAAATCCGCGACGGCGAGAACGGGCAGTCAGGCGTATGCATCCTATCCGATGGGGGCGAAGTCGATGCGTGGGAGTATTTCCGTGAAAACAACCCGGGCTAAAGAGATCAGGCAGGAAAGGTCAGAACCCTACTTTCAGTAACGACCATATCCAGCGGTTGATCCGTCGGCTCAAGGGGCAGCCCGTCCGCCTCTTGCGCGTCAAAAGCAAACCCGATTGCCAGCGTAGGCCGCTTGGCGCGCAATCCTTCCAGCGTTCGGTCATAGAAGCCGCCGCCATAGCCCAGCCGCCCGCCCCGGGCATCAAAGGCAACCAGTGGGACGATCAGGATTTCAGGATCAAAATAATCATCGACCTCGGGAATCTTGGCGCCGAACGGGCCGTCTTTCAGGATGCCTTCGGGCGTCCAGCGAGAAAACTTCAATGGCTGACCTGCTGCCTGAATCACCGGCACGCCAACGGGCCCATAAGCCGAAGCTTCGGCCATCGCGGCCACGGGATCAATCTCGGTGCGGATCGGCATGTAGCCGGAAAGCGGCACGCCCCGGTGCCCTGCCAGCACCTCGGACAAACGTCCTGCCGCGCCAGGCGGGCGCGCGTCAAACGCGGCCTTGCGGCGCGCAAAGGCCGCCTTGCGCGCGGCGGCCTTGATTGCAGTCATATCGGTCACAAGAGTACCACGCTGGCAAGCCCAAGGAACAGGAAGAACCCCATGACATCCGTTGTGGTCGTCACAAAGGTACCGGACGCAAGCGCAGGGTCAGCACCCAGACGGTCCAGCACCACAGGTATTACCGTACCAACGAAACCCGCGATGACCATATTTACGACCAAGGCGGCCCCTATCACGACACCCAGCAGCGGAGAGTGGAACCAGAGCATGCCAACCACGCCCATCACGATTGCAAAACAAATCCCGTTCAGCATCCCAACCAGCAACTCCCTGCGGATCACGCGCAATACGTTTGCGCCCGTCAGGTCACGCGTTGCCAATGCGCGCACCGCGACCGTCAGGGACTGTGTCCCCGCGTTGCCGCCCATCGACGCCACGATCGGCATCAAAACGGCCAGCGCAACCAACTGATCAATCGACGCCTCGAACTGCGAAATCACCAATGAGGCACAAATCGCCGTGCACAAGTTCACCGCCAGCCACGGCAGACGCCGACGACTGGTTGCCGCCACGCTGTCCGAGATCGAGCTCTCGTCGCTTACACCCGCAAGGCGCAGGATGTCCTCTTCGTGCTCTTCATCCAGAACGACCATCGCATCGTCGATGGTGATCACGCCGACCAACCGCCCATCCGCGTCTACAACTGGGGCCGAGATCAGGTGATACTGGTTGAAGGCATAGGCCACGTCTTCCTCGTCCTGGTCGACGGGGATTGTGTGAAACTCATCTTCGGCGATGTCCCGCAATGCAACCTCGCGCCGTGTGGCCATCAGCTTACCCAGCGTGACCTGCGCGACGGGTTTGAGCCGCGGGTCCACCAGAACGACATGATAAAACTGCTCGGGCAGATCATCATTTGCGCGCATGAAGTCGATGGCCTGTCCGACCGACCAATGCTCGGGCGCCATGACCACCTCGCGCTGCATAAGTCGACCGGCTGAGTTTTCGGGATATGAAAGCGCCTGCTCGGCCGCGACCCTCTCGGAATCCTCCAGCGCGCGAAGGATCGCTTCTTGTTGCGGTTCCTCGAGATCCTCCAGCAGGTCGACAACGTCGTCGCTTTCCATCTCGCGCACGGCGTCGGCCAAAACGTCCGGACGCAGAACACCGATGACTTCTTCGCGAATGGCTTCATCCAGCTCTGACAGGATGTCACCGTCGAATTCCTTATCATACAGACGAATCAGGCGGGCGCGGTCGTAGGCATTGATCTGCTCCAGCAGGTCGGCGATGTCAGCCGGGTGCAACGGCTCCATCAGTTCGACCAGCTTGTCGCGGTCGTCTACATCGACCGCGTATAGAATGGCAGCCACGGTCCGCCGATCCAATGCGTAGGCGGCCTCGTCACTGGCGGACTCGGTTGCGGGTTTTTCATAGCCTGTCGTCATGTCCGCCCCCGTTTCTTTGGTCATTGCCCCCTAATTAGAGGAAGCAGCTACCGGAAAACAATGACAATGCACCGATTTACCGGCAGGTTTCGCGAGCCTATGCTGTTTCGCAGTCCCATACAGGCGGAGATGACGAAAAATGGCGCAAAAAACGCTGCTGAAAGGGCGCGTTCTAAGCTTTACGGGGTCCCCTTTCGAAGGCGAACCAACCGAAGCCGTAAAAATCCACGAGGCGGTTCTGATCAAGGACGGCCGCATATCCGCAGTTGCTGATATCGACAGTCTACGCGCTGTCTATCCAGACGCAACCGTTGTGGACCAGGGCTCGCACGTGATCATGGCCGGTTTCGTGGATGCGCATGTACATTACCCGCAAACCGCCATGATCGCCAGCTGGGGCAAGCGCCTGATCGACTGGCTGAATACCTATACCTTCCCCGAAGAGATGAAGTTTGGCGATCCCGACTATGCCTCTGAAATCGCCACCCGCTACCTGGACCTGACAGCGGCGCATGGCACCACAACAATGTGCAGCTTCTGCACCATCCACCCCGAAAGCGTCGACGCTTTTTTTACGGCTTCACAGCTCCGCAATCAGCGTGTCGTCGCGGGCAAAACCTGCATGGACCGCAACGCGCCCGATGGCCTGCGGGACACAGCGCAAACGGCTTATGACCAATCCGCAGCCTTGCTTGAGAAATGGCACGGCATCGACCGCCTGTCTTACGCCATAACGCCACGCTTTTCGCCCACCTCGACGCCAGAACAGCTTGAGGCGATGGGTGCGCTTTGGGCCGAGCATCCTCATTGCCTGATGCAAACCCATCTGAGCGAACAAACCGATGAAATCTCATGGGTTCGCGAGCTGTTTCCTGAGGCACGGGATTACCTCGACACTTACGAGAAATTTGGCCTTTTGGGTCCAAATGGCGTTTACGGCCACGTCATCCACCTTGAGGCGCGTGAGCGTCACCGCCTGCGCGAGGTTGACGCCGCGCTGATCCACTGCCCGACCTCGAACACCTTCATCGGCTCGGGCCTGTTCGACATGGACGGGCTGATGCGCGACGGGCACCGAGTCGGGCTGGCAACGGATACCGGTGGCGGGTCGAGCTTTTCGATGCTGCGCACAATGGCAGCAGCTTATGAGATCGGACAATTGCGCGGGGCACCGCTGCACGCTGCGCAATTGTTGTGGCTGGGAACTGTCGGATCAGCAAGGTCCCTGCGGTTGGATAATTGCATTGGCAACGTCGTACCGGGGATGGAGGCTGATCTGATCGCCCTCGACCTTGCCTCAACCCCCGCCATCGCCCAGCGCGAAGCCTGTGCGGAGGACCTGTGGGAGGCGATCTTTCCCACCATCATGATGGGTGATGACCGCGCTATCGCTGCCGTTTGGATCGGCGGAGAACGCGTCACGCTGTAAAGAGAGGGGCCGTCCAAGCCGCTGGGCTATAGTTTTAGCCCCATTTTTCGGGCCCTTCGTTTCTTCTGTGATTTGAACCTGTCGCCCTTCAGAAGGCCTCTGTCGCCAGACATCGACCACCACTCGGTTTCATCTGGCCAACTGCGCCAGATCGACCCGTCCGGCGCGACCACGTGTTCGATACAAACAACACCGTCTGACTTTGAACGTATGGACTCACCTTCAGGCCAGTGCCATGTGATTTCACGGCAAACGCGCGCGTTGCGATCAACTCGCCATGTCCCAAGGGCCACGATGTGTTTGTGTTTTCTGCACCATGCGCTCGCTTGGCCGTCGGTTCCGTAGTACAAACCGCCCCCGCAGACTTTCCAGATTTGTGTTTTTCCAAGATACAGTTCGATAACCCTATTGGGGTCTGCCGCTTTCGCGCCCCTTGGTTTCGGATCGGCCCACGCTATTCCGTGGGTGAAAACAGTCACAACAGCGGCATTCACTAAAAGAACTCGTAAAAACATCAAGCCACACCATCACTACAGAGCAGAAAGATACCATAAAGCGCGCCGTTTCCCAAAAACCACTGCAATTATGGCCAGAGCTCGCAGGTCGCGTGGCATCTTGCTTTGCAGGCAGGACATGGGCCAGCCACTTGGCCGGGACGACAAATCGCCCCTAGTGTTGGAGCGCGCGGGCCAGAGTGTTTTGGCGTTCAACCGTTTTTGGCAGGTCTATCGTTGCGATCTGTCCGTCACGCACGATCTGGCGACCTTCGACAAACAGGTGCTTCACCTTCATTGGCCCGGCAAGCAGTAGCGCTACCGGGTCCCAACTGCCCGCGCTTTCAACGCAACGTGTGTCCCAGATTGCAATGTCGGCGCGTTTTCCCGACTCCAAACGCCCGCATTCAGGGCGGTTTAGAACGTCAGCCCCGCCGCGCGTCGCAATTTCCAGTGCTTCCCGCGACGACATCGCGTCGGCACCATTCACAACACGCTGAAGCAGCATCGCTTGTCGTGCTTCGAGGATGAGACTGCCGTTGTCATTGCTTGCCGAACCATCCGCACCCAGCCCAACCGGCACACCCCGGTCGCGCATGGTTCTTACCGGTGCGATACCCGACCCCAGACGGCAATTCGAACACGGGCAATGGGCGACGCCGGTCTGCGTTCTGGCGAACAAGTCGATTTCGGCCCCATCCAGCTTGACGCAATGGGCATGCCATACATCTGAACCGGTCCATCCCAACTCTTCGGCATATTGTCCCGGCCGACATCCGAACTGCGCCTGCGAATAGGCGATATCCTCGTCATTCTCGGCAAGATGGGTGTGCAGCATGACACCCTTGTCCCGCGCCAGAACGGCCGCATCGTGCATCAGCTCGCGACTGACCGAGAACGGGGAACACGGTGCCAGACCAACCCGGCACATTGCGCCGTCTGACGGGTCATGAAACGCATCAACCACGCGGATCATGTCATTCAGGATTGCTTCTTCAGCCTCAACCAAAGCATCCGGGGGCAGGCCGCCATCGCTCTCACCTATGCTCATCGCACCGCGTGTCGGATGAAACCGCAGGCCGATCTCGGCTGCGGCGGCTATCGTATCATCCAACCTGGCACCATTGGGATACAGGTACAGATGATCGGAACTGAGCGTGCAACCGGACAACGCCAGCTCGGCTAGGCCAATTTGGGCCGAAACGAACATTTCCTCAGGCCCGAAACGCGACCAGATGGGGTAAAGTGTTTTCAGCCAGCCAAACAACAACGCATCCTGCCCACCGGGAACAGCGCGCGTCAGGGTTTGATACAGGTGATGATGGGTGTTCACCAGACCCGGCGTCACCACGCAGCCCGCGGCGTCATGCACCTCGCCCGTCGTTTGCAGACCTCGGCCCACCTTGTCGATCTGCCCATTGCGTATCAGAATGTCCGCATTGGACAACTCGCGGCGCGTATCGTCCATCGTCAGGATGGTGTCTGCATTTTTAATCAGGATTTCGGTCATTTCGGGCCCCTTGCAACAGCCCGTTTCGTGCAAGATGGCAAGGGCTGGCGGAAAACGGACGTAAGAACCAGCCGGTCAAAGCATATCTGACTGGCCTAAACCCGGCAACCAGTTTCAAGCGTCGCGCAATAGTGCCAGCGCAGCCGCGTGGAGGCTTGCGTTCGCTGCGGCAAGCACGCGCCCGCCTTCATGGGCCGGACCGCCTTGCCAATCAGTGACGATACCGCCTGCAGCATGGATCACAGCAATCGGCGCATGAATGTCATAGGCGTTCAGGCCAGCTTCGATCACAAGGTCCACCTGACCTGCTGCCAACAGAGCATAGGCGTAACAATCCATGCCGTAACGTGTCAGGCGTACCTTCTGTGCCACGGCTTCGAAGCCTGAGCGTTCGTCAGGCGTGCCAACTTCGGGGAAGGTGGTAAAAAGAATGGCCTCGTTCAAGTTCAGCGTCGGACGGGTTTTCAATGACATCGACCCTGCCGGGCCGATTGCTTTTGCGATATCCGCAGATCCCACAAAACGCTCACCGATGTAGGGCTGATCAATGACCCCCATCACAGGGCCATCACGGGTGCTAAGCGCAATAAGAACGCCCCACGTGGGCGTGCCGCTGATAAATCCACGCGTGCCGTCGATCGGGTCCAGTACCCAAGTCCGGCCAGAGCTGCCCTCGACCTGGCCAAACTCTTCCCCAAAGATACCGTCATCGGGGCGGTGCAAGGCCAAGACATCGCGCATGGCTTTCTCGGCATTGCGATCAGCGACCGTGACCGGATCAAAGCCTTTTGACAGCTTGTTGACTGTTTCGATGTTCGATTGTCTGAAAAACGGCAGAATGGCCGCCCGCGCAGCGTCGGCCATTTCTTCAGCAACTTCCAGATCGGTCAGAGTGGTCTCTTGCATGCGCTACCCGTGAGGTCCGCGCGCAGCAGAGTCAACCCCGTTCGCTTATGCAACGTCGCTGAGGACCCTTGCCAGTTCGAATAGGCGGCGGCGCTGGTTTTCGGGAATCGCATAGTAAGAGCGCACCAGATCCAACGCCTCTTTGTCGCCCATCAGATCCGCGGGAACCGATTTCTTTCCGGACGCGTCTTTCTCAGGCTCTTCAAGGCCCTCGAAGAAAAAGCTGACGGGCACATCCAAGGCTTCGGCAATGTCCCACAGGCGTGACGCGCTGATCCGGTTGGCCCCTGTCTCATATTTTTGAATTTGTTGAAACTTGATACCAACCTGTTGCGCCAACTGCTGTTGGGTCATGCCAATCAGCCAGCGGCGATGCCGGACGCGCTTGCCCACATGGACATCGACGTGATGGGTCATTGGTATTCTCCTCTAACTAAACACACAACCAATTCGGGCGTGCGACATGCATCTACTACCGCAACACTAGCAAGCCGCACTCTACCAATCCCTAATCAGGACGATGCCCCCCAAATTAGAACTTCACACAATATTGCGCTTTTTAGGTTTTTTTTCAAGAAGGTTGAATCTGTTTTGGCGAACAAAGGACTGCGGTTGTGTCAGATTGACATGTTGCACGTGGTTTCCGTCAGGGCAGCTTCCACGACTGGCCGGACCGACTTTTCAAGCCCCAAGAGGAAGTGATTGACATTCCCCAAACCGCACGAACCATTGCGAACCGTGACAGGAGCACGCGTATGCTGGCGTATCGAATTACTAACAAAGGCGAGGCACCCAGGCTTTGCGAAATCGACCTGCCCCACCCGCAGGACGGTCAGGTGCGGGTTGCAATCAAAGCCTGTGGTTTGAACTTCGCTGATCTGCTGATGCAGAAAGGGACGTATCAGGATACTCCCACCGCTCCGTTTACGCAGGGGATGGAGGTGGCTGGCGTGGTCGATGCCATCGGACCCGGCGTTGCGCATCTGAAAGCCGGAGATCGGATTGCGGTATATGCCGGCCAGGGCGGTCTGGCGGAGTATGGCGTTTTTGACGCCGAACGCGCGATTCCATTGCCTGATGCCGTGAGCTTTGAAGAGGCTGCTGCCATCCAGATCGCTTATGGCACCAGTCACCTTGCTCTGGATCACCGCGCCCACCTGCAAGCCGGGGAAACCTTGCTGGTCACAGGTGCGGCGGGTGGTGTCGGGCTAACGGCTGTCGAGATCGGCAAGCTGATGGGCGCGACCGTGATAGCGCAGGCCCGAGGCGCGGACAAACTGGCCGTCGCTAAAGCCGCTGGTGCCGATCACTTGATTGACGCATCTGAGGATCTACGCACGCGCGTCAAGGAGTTGGGCGGAGCAGATGTGGTCTATGACGCCATCGGCGGCGACGTTTTCAAGGCGGCCTTCCGCGCCACCAACCCCGAAGGTCGCTTGCTGCCAATCGGCTTTGTGGGTGGAGACGTGCCGCAAATCCCCGCCAATCACCTGTTGGTCAAAAACCTGACTGTCATCGGCTTTTACATCGGCGGCTATTTGACGTTCCGCCCTCAGATCGTGCGGGACAGTTTTGAAACGCTGTTTCACTGGTGCGCCGACGGACGGATCAAGCCCCATATTAGCCATCTACTGCCCCTGTCGGAGACCGAGAAAGGTCTGCAATTGCTGCGGGATCGCAAGGTAACCGGCAAGGTTGTGATTACGCCCTAACCTACGACGGCCTTCAGCGGTGAACTGCCCAGCATGCGGAAGTTCTGGCGGACTAAGGTCGCCAGCGCCTCAAGCAAAGGACCCCGGCCAGAGTCCCCTCCGTACAGGTTGATCACATGCGCGGGCAGCTTGGGCAACGCGCCGCCATCGTCAATCTGGACCAGATGCGCAGCTTCGGTTCCGTCCAACACGGCGTGAACGGCAAGGTCAGCGGCCACGGTGGCCTCGATGGTCCGGTCATTTTCGGTTTCCACCGCCAGCTCCCACGGGATGCCAGCCTCATCCAGCGCCGCGATAACCTGCGGCCGGAACATGCAACGGCGACCCATTGCAATTGGAATCGGCCGCTTACGCCACGCCGACCCACCCGGTGCCCCAATCCAGCGCAACGGTAGCTGGGCAACGGTTTCCGCCGCCTCACTGCTGTTGGCCTCGGTCGTCAGGATCAGATCGCATTCGCCGCGTTTGTACATTTCTTTCAATTGAAGCGAGTAGGAAGACACCAGCTGCACCCGCACCCGAGGGAAATCCACGTTGAAGCGTTGCAAGACACGAGGGATCGCGGGATAAACAATATCGTGCGGCACACCTAGAACGACTTCCCCTTCATACGCCTGGTCGGTCAGTTTCGCGATCACCTCATCATTCAGGGCAATCATGCGACGGGCATAAGCCAAGAGTTGTTCTCCGGACGCGGTCAGCGCGATGGTTCGGCCGCTGCGGTCCAGCAACTCAAGCCCCAAAAGCTCCTCCAACCGTTTCAACTGCATCGAAACGGCGGATTGGGTCAGGTGCAGGAATCCAGCCGCGCGCGTCACGCCGCCCTGATCCGCAACCGCCACAAAAGACCGCAAGGTGGTAATGTCCAAATTTCGCATCTTCACGAATCCTTATGGATCACTTCATAAACATTCATTTTTAAAATGTGTCATGTCGCGCCATATAAATCAAGGAATTTGATGAGAGACAAGGAACTCATCGAATGCAGATGAAAGGACAAAGACTATGACCCATATTGCAATTCACAGACCGCGTCCGCCGCATCGTGGTTTTGGCCCGTCTCTGTTGTGGGATGCGCTTGCGCTGCGCCGTCAGCGTCGCACCCTTGCAAAGCTGGACGACAGAGCACTGGAAGACATTGGAATCACGCGCGAACAAGCGAGGGCCGAGGCCGCTCGCCCAGTATGGGATGCACCGGAATACTGGCAAAAATGACTCTGAAATTCATCTTTTTTCATCAAATGGCGGCCTCCACCCAAAGGTCGCCATTTTTTGTTGCCTGATTTTGGGCGGATTCCGCCGCTAAAGCCTTGAAACATTGCCCGCAGTTGCCGATATTTGCGGGGAACGGGGTTTGATTTTCAAACCACGAAAAGAATGATTTGAAGGGAGACCCTTATATGGCACAATTTGACACAATCCGGACGGCGGCCGGTGCGCGCGCTGCCCAGATTGACGAGGGCCTACGCGCCCATATGAATAAAGTCTACGGCACGATGTCCGTGGGCATGTTGATCACCGCGCTTGCGGCATGGGCTATTGCCGGACTCGCCGTAACCTCTGACCCAACCAATGCCGTGGCGCAAATCGGTGCAGACCGTTACCTGACCAGCTTGGGCGGCGCTCTGTTCCTGTCGCCGCTGAAATGGGTCGTGATGTTCGCACCGCTTGGTTTCCTGCTGTTTGGCTGGGGCGCTCTGATGCGGCGCGGCTCTGCGGCGGCGGTCCAACTGGGCTTTTTCATATTCGCCGCTGTAATGGGCGTGTCGATGAGCTCGATCTTCATGATCTTTACCCCCTACTCGATCACGCAGACCTTCTTGGTGACGGCCATCGCCTTCGCGGGTCTCAGCCTGTTTGGCTACACCACCAAGCGTGACCTGAGCGGTATGGGTACATTCTTGATCATGGGTGTCATCGGCTTGCTGGTTGCTATGGTCATCAACCTGTTCCTGCAATCGGGCCCGATGATGCTGGCGATCTCGGCCATTGGTCTGCTGATCTTCGCCGGTCTGACCGCGTTCTATACACAGGACATAAAGAACACCTACGTTGCACACGCAACCCACGGTGATCAGGAATGGCTGGACAAAGCTGCCATTGATGGCGCGCTGAGCCTGTACATCTCGTTCCTGAACATGTTCCAGTTCCTGCTGATGTTCATGGGGCAGCAAGAATAGCGCTTACTGCTCATTATGGATAGCGGGCGGGTCGACAACGACCCGCCTTTTTTTGTGAAACAAGTACGTTGATTTGTACGCGACAAAGCATCCAGTGCTTGAAAAATAAGGCCCCGTCCGCTTGGACGAGGCCAATGTCACAAGAAGAAAACGACCTTAGCTACAGTCCAACAATACGGCAAAACCCGAGCTGCTGCTGGACGAGCCTTTGCGGAAGACTTCCCCCGCTGGCAGGCAACCGGTGAATTGCTCCGCATTGCGGCCAAAGCCCGAACCGATCCTGTTATCGACGCGCGTGCTGTTGCTCTCGGTGCGCAAAACGCCATAAAGGGCACCGTTCACGGTGACCGTGCTTAGGAAAAGGTTGGTGTCTTGGCCAGTCAGGACAACCGAGTCCGTGTCGCTGCGCCCACCATTGTCGATTGCAACCCTGGCAACCTTCTCGGCCTCAACCTGATCCGTCGCCACTGCAATCGTGGGCAAAGCCGCCAGTTCTGCGGGCACGTTTGTTGCAGGGGGAAGGAAGGCAACCGCCCCGGGCACATCTGCCAAAGTGCGGGGTTCACCATCGATCCCGGTGAAACCGATACCTTCACGGTTATACGGGTCTTCACAAGCCGCAAGGGCCAGGATGGTCACTGTGGATAACAAGATTTTTTTCATGACGGCCAACATTTTGGATCGGATTGTTGAACCGTAGGGTCAAGCCATTCCAAAAAGCAACCCGCGGCGACCCCGATTGGTTTACCCGCTGATGCTTCGTTGCAACGGAGTAATTCGCAAACCGACCAGACCAGTGCTGCGTCGCAAACAAAGAAAAAGGGTCCAGCCGAGGCAGGACCCTTTGGAACTGTCCAAGATGGGCGGCAGATTACTTAATCTTGCCTTCCTTGTACTCGACATGCTTCCGAACAACCGGGTCGTATTTACGAATGGTCATTTTCTCGGTCATGGTGCGCGCGTTTTTCTTGGTCACGTAGAAGTGGCCCGTGCCCGCGGTCGAGTTCAGACGGATCTTGATTGTCGTCGGCTTCGCCATGGTTATCTCCTGCGTCCGAAAAGGCAGGGGCCTTTCGGTTGAATTCCTATGAGCGTGCGCTTTTACGCGCTGCACCGCTCGTGTCAAGGGGTATTGCACCCTCTGCGCAGGGTAAGGTGGACTGATGTTACGCAGGCAGGGTTGGCGCCCCCATATAGGCATGAATCTGATCGCGTTCAGCCTTTGACAGGCCCAAGGCCCCAGCCAGTTGCTTCAGGTAGGATGCCTCGGCCTCGTTGTCCAGACGAATCGCCGCCAACGAGGTGGCATAAATCTGAGTCTTCATGGGTGCTCCGGAATCAGCGGCAAGGCCCATCACATCAATCGGGGCGTTCAGTTGCTCTTGCACAAAGGCGCGCTCTTCGGCGCTGATGTCGTCACCCAGCTCTGCCAGGATTGTTTCCTTTTCATGCGCGTCCAATTCACCATCTGCCTTGGCAGCCTGAATCATCGCGCGCAGCATCAGCTTGGCCTGCTCTTCCATGACAGCACCGCCCGGAGAGCCCTTGAACACGGTTTCCATCATGTCGACCGTTTGCTGGCTGCCGGTTTTGGCTGCGCTTTGCATGGCGTTCATGAGCCCACCCAACCCGGCAGCGCCGGCAGTATTGGTCATTCCCAGTTTTCCCATCATGCCCTGCAGACCAGCGGCCCCACCGGGCATTCCGAATTGCTCGGCCATTTTGCCAAGCTGATCCATGCCAAAGCCCCCGCCCGACCCCTGCATCATGTCTTGCAAACCAGCCATGCCGCCCATTTTCTTGTATTTCTCCAACCCCTTGGCGGCGGCAAATCCAACGGCGACCGAGGCAAGTGCTTTCATAAAACTCATGACAATCCTCCCAACTTTTAAAGTATCTTGCTTCATCCCAGCGGACGAAACTGAACCTAGATTTCAAACCTTCGCCCACGATATCGGGCTTTAGACATCCAGATCAGACTATCCGAAACATGGCTACGCGGTGGGGATTTCGAAAATCAGCCTGCAAACAAGCACTTTCCCGCACATATTGGCCCTGAAATTTGAACGGACCGCGAAATCATGATAGGCTCGTGTGAGTTTTTGGCCAGAAAAACCTTTTTGGGGTTCGGTCCGGAGGCATCACAGACAGGCAAACACCTCTGTCAGCAGAGTGTTAATGCATGTTTTGGGGGCTATCATGACCGAATGGGAAATTCAGGGCGAAGAACTGGCCAATTGCAACTGCAACTTCGGTTGCCCGTGTCAATTCAGTGTTCTTCCATCCCACGGCAATTGCGAAGCGGTTGTCGTGTTCGATATCAAAACCGGTCACTATGGCGACACCGATCTTGCCGGGGTGAGGGCTGCCGGAGTCTACCACTGGCCGGGACCAATCCATGAAGGCAATGGCCAGATGCAGTTGATCGTGGACGAAGGCGCCAGCACCGACCAACGCGCGGCGATCGAGGCTATCATGAAAGGTGAAGACACCGACGAGATGGCAACCATGTGGTACGTCTTCAGCGCCATGGCACCGACCAAGCATGAAACGCTGTATGTTCCGATCGAACTTGACTGGAATCGGGACGAGCGCACCGGATACGCCAAGGTCTCAGACGTATTCGAAGTCGAAGTCAGTCCGATCCCGCATATCGTTTCTGGCATGCCGCACCGTGCCTCAATCCACCTTCCCAACGGATTTGAATATCGCCATGCCGAGGCAGCCTCGGGCAGTGCCAAAACGAAGGGCGGAGCAATCAGCCTGACGTTTGATGCGACGCATGCGCATTTGGCGCATCTCAACATATCAGGTCACGGCGTCCTTGGCGCTTGATCCGGGACTGACATGGCAACGACCCCACCCCGCACCGGTGTAGTGGACCGAATGCTGCGACGTGACAGCGGCATTGTTCTGGTTTGCGTTGCGGTAATAATCCTAGGGGCTTGCTGGTACACGATTGCGGGCATCGGCATGAACATGACCGCCATCGACATGACCAGAATGGCCGGACCCGTCGGCAACCCGATGCGGATGGCGTCCGAGGTTCATTGGACACTGACCTACACCATCCTGATCTTCCTGATGTGGTGGGTCATGATGATTGCAATGATGACACCCAGCGCGGCACCAACCGTGCTGTTGTTCACAGCTCTCAAACGCGTCGGACCAGATGCGGCGCGCGCCACAAGGCTCAGCCTGTATTTTCTGGCAGGCTATCTGGTGGTCTGGGCTGTGTTCAGTGCCATGGCAACAGCAGGTCAGTGGGGGCTGGAACTGATCGGATTGTCAGATGGGCCGATGATGACGATCCGGTCGGAGGTCTTTGCGGGATGTGTGCTGATCGCTGCTGGGCTGTACCAGCTGTCCAGTCTGAAATCTGCTTGCCTACGCCATTGCCGCAGCCCTGCACGGTTTCTGGCCGAACACAACCGCCCCGGACCCTATGGCGCGTTTCGCACAGGTGCCTTGCATGGCGCGTATTGCCTGGGGTGTTGTTGGGCGCTGATGCTTCTCCTGTTCGTGGGCGGCGTGATGAACCTCTACTGGATTGTTGGAATCGCTATCTATGTCGCGCTTGAAAAGCTGCTGACGCGCGCGCGGTGGCTGGTTCCACTGACCGGGGTGGTGCTGATCCTAGCGGGCCTCTGGTTGATTGCAGAGTCGGCAACCACTGTTGGTTGACATACGCGGACAGGCCAAGGGACCCGGCCCAAGAAAGGGTCCCACTTCAAACTGAAACAGGAGGTCGACATGCCTATCTTCATTACCTACGCGTCGTATTCGCCCGAGGGGGTCAAGGGCATGCTGAAAAAACCCAAAGACCGCACAGCGCCCGTTCGCGCGTTGCTGAAAAAGATGGGAGGCAAGATGCTGGCGTTTTACATGACTACCGGCGACAATGATGTTGTCGTCATAAGCGAAGCCCCCGATGGCACAGACGCCGTCGCCGTGGGCATGGCAGTTGCCGCATCAGGCGCAGTGTCGAGGCTCGAGACTGTTCAGGCTTGGAAAGCGAAAGATTTTGCAGCCATTGCGAAAAAGGCAGCCAAACTGACCGGCGCTTACACGCCACCGGGTCGCTGATCAGGAAATACGCGCGGAGGGCCTGTAAGCCGGATCTTGTTCCGGGGTTGCCCCCTTCGATGACCATTCCTCTAGGCCGTGCATTGCTGCGCGGCTCAAGCTGCCAACCCGGTCCCTCTCGGCCAAGACGCGCTTAGCGGCGGTATCGGCTTGCGCCGACCGGCCCGCGCGGGGACCCTATTTGGCATTGCTCCCGGTGGGGCTTGCCGTGCCGCCGCTGTTGCCAGCGGCGCGGTGGGCTCTTACCCCACCGTTTCACCCTTACCCCGGGCCGAAACCCAAGGCGGTTTGATTTCTGTGGCGCTTTCCGTCGGGTTGCCCCGCCCGGGCGTTACCCGGCACCGTTGTCTTGTGGAGTCCGGACTTTCCTCTCGGGCTGACGCCCCAGCGGCCATCCGGCCCTCCGCGCAAAAGCGCCTCTATACTTCCGCTCGGATACCGTCAAGGCGTTCCACTAACGCGGCCAGTCTTTCGATGTCGCCCATGTCCTTTTTGGACAGCGGACCGCGCCGCGATGGGGCAAACCGGCTTCTGAACGCTTTCAGTAAATTCTCGGTGGTGGCCTCTGGATAGCCTACTCTCATCCCAACAGACGCGAAGTGTTCTTCATTTGGCGGCATTTCATCAAGGCAAATACCCTTAAGGACAGTTGGTCCGATAGCCAGCCGGCGATGCGCCAGGCGGTCCCAATCAAACTTGGGCCCTGGATCAAGCTTTCGCTGCGGAGCCATATCCGAATGCCCGATTACATTCCATGGCCGGATCCCAAGGCGGTCTTGAATATCCGATAACAAATTTTCCAGAGCAGCCATTTGCGGCTCTGAAAACGGGATCTGTCCCGCGTTATCAAGCTCAATCCCAATGGAACGCGAATTGATATCAGTTCGCCCGCGCCAACTGCCCGCACCCGCGTGCCACGCACGTTCTTCCTCGTTGACCATCTGCCAAAGCGTCCCGTCCGCACCGACAAGGTAATGCGCGGACACCTCGTGGGTTCGATCACAAAGTCGATCCAGCGCGGCCTGAGCGCTGTTCATCGCGGTATAGTGGATCACGACCATTGACGGCACCAAACCATCCCGACGCGGGCCGAAATTGGGCGAAGGGTGCCAGATCGGTTTCAGCGGTTCAGTTGCTGACGGCACTGCGGAACGGGCTTGGATCCCAGCTACACGCATATCCATCCCCATCCGGATCAAGACCCTTGCGATCGCGCTGTGGACCTCCGTTTGCCAGGAACTCAATCTGAGCCTGATCGGGCGACGGGTACCGTGCGCAGTTGCGCTGCGCCTTGGCTTGCAGGTTGAACCCTGCACGGCTGTACAACTGGGTTCCCACCGGGTTCGACGTATCCAGCGCGTATTGCACGATATTGGGCTGACCCTCCGCTCCGCGCTGCGGAACGGCAGTAGGTGTGACGACCTCATAGGTCTGGCGATTCTGCTCAATCCGGGCCGCGTCCGACTCAATTGTGCGACGGCCCGAGACTGCTTCGAAATCTTGTTCGTCGGATATTCCCGTGTTGATGGGATCTTCGACAGGCGACGCAACGGGTGTTATCGTGGCTTGCCCGGACGTGCTGGCCAAGGCCGCTGCCGTTGCCGACGCTATATCGGCATTGTCACCGCTTGGCAGCGTTCCATCTGCACCGGGTGCTCCAAGCGGCTGTTCAGACACGTCAACCGGACCAAGCAGAGGGTTTCCAGTGAACCCCTGCCCCGCCAATTGTGCCTCACGCTGGGCTTGGTAGGCGGGCGTGTTGAAGTCCGTGCCACTCACGGGGGCCACCGTATCACAGGCGGCCAACAATCCGATTGCGGGGATCAGAAGCGAAAAGCGCATCCAGCTGCTCCGTCTTGTGTTGTCTTGCCTGATGTCAGGATTACCACCATTTTACCGGCTTGGCCACAAATCCGGCGGCATTCTCCAGCGCATAAGCCGTGTTCAGCAGGTCGCCCTCTTCCCACGGACGCCCGATCAGCTGCAAGCCAAGGGGCAAACCCTGCTTGTCGAGACCCGCAGGAACCGAAACACCCGGCAAACCGGCAAGGTTCACCGTTACGGTGAATACGTCGTTGAGGTACATTTGAACAGGGTCCGCCTCGGTCATTTCTCCCAAGCCAAACGAGGCTGATGGCGTCGCCGGGGTCAGGATCGCATCAACACCCGCTGCGAAGACATCCTCAAAGTCCTTTTTGATCAGCGTCCGCACCTTGCGCGCCCGGTTGTAATAGGCATCGTAGAAGCCTGCCGACAGAACGTAGGTTCCGATCATCACGCGGCGCTGCACTTCGTGGCCAAAACCCTCGGCGCGGGTCTTTTCGTACATCTCGGTTATGCCGTCCCCCTGTGCCAACTGCGCGCGGCGGCCATAGCGGACACCGTCGTAGCGGGCGAGGTTCGAGGACGCCTCAGCCGGGGCAATCACGTAATAGGCAGGCAGCGCGTATTTGGTATGCGGCAATGAGATATCGACGATCTCGGCGCCCGCATCTTTCAGCATCTCCGCGCCATCGGCCCAAAGCTTTTCGATCTCGGCGGGCATGCCGTCCATGCGGTACTCTTTCGGGATGCCGATTTTCTTGCCGTTGATATCGCCGGTCAGCATCGCCTCGAAATTCGGGACAGCCAGTTCTGCACTGGTAGAGTCTTTGGGATCGTGACCGCACATTGCCTCAAGCATGATGGCCGCATCGCGCACGTTCTTGGTCATCGGGCCAGCCTGATCCAGCGAGGACGCAAAGGCTACGATACCCCAGCGCGAGCAGCGCCCGTATGTCGGCTTGATGCCAGTGATGCCGGTGAAGGCAGCAGGCTGACGGATTGAGCCGCCGGTGTCGGTGCCGGTTGCAGCCAGACAGAGGTCAGCAGCGACAGCCGAAGCCGAACCACCGGACGAGCCGCCCGGTGTCAGTTGCGCGTCGTCATTGCCACGGCGCCACGGGCTGACCGCGTTGCCATAGACGGATGTCTCGTTGGACGAGCCCATGGCGAATTCGTCCATGTTCAGTTTGCCCAGCATGACGGCACCGGCATCGGCCAGTTGCTGCGACACGGTGGATTCGTATTCGGGTTTGAAGCCTTCCAGAATCTTCGAGGCTGCTTGCGACGGCACGCCCTTGGTGCAGAACAGATCCTTGATGCCGATCGGCAGACCACACATTGACGGCGCGTCGCCGCCCTTAATCCGATCATCCGCAGCCTTGGCACGTTCCAAGGCGATCTCGGGCGTCTTGTGAACGAAGGCATTCAGCGCATCGGCAGCGTCAATCGCCGTGAGACAGGATTCTGTCAACTCGACCGAGGTCACGTCACCCTTGCGCAGCGCATCGCGGGCCTCGGCCAGGCCCAGTTTGTTCAGATCGCTCATGTCTTACTCCACCACTTTGGGGACTGCGAAAAACCCCTCGCGCGCATCGGGGGCGTTGGCCAGAACCTTGTCCTGCTGGTTGCCATCGGTCACCACATCCTGCCGACGTTTCAAACGCATCGGCTCGACCGAAACCATCGGCTCGACGCCTTCGACATCCACTTCGTTCAGTTGCTCGATGAACCCAAGGATGGTGTTGAATTCGGATGCCAGCGCAGGCAGCGCGTCATCCTCGACCTTGATCCGGGCCAGTTTGGCCACCTTGGCGGCAGTGCTTTGGTCAATCGACATCGGAAAACCTCATATGCGTTAGGGGGCGTTTACCCGTCTGGTGGCCCAGTCGCAAGAGCGTGCAGTGGTGGATATAGCCCCCTTGGGCTGGGAACCGGCGGTCAACCATTCAAAATTGAATGACCTTTAAACGCAAAAATAAACCGAACAGTTCAGTTTATCACTTGAAAAACTAAACTGTACTGTTCACTTCATACCCATGGCACAGCCAAAACCCGGAGAAAGACAATGAAATCCTTCCTGACCGCAGCCCTCTTGACCGCAACCATCCTTGGCACACCGGCCATGGCCTTTGGCGTCAGCACGCATAACTTGATCCCTAACCTTTCTTTCCCGACGTCCGACGCACAAACGGTCACTCAAAACTCCGCCAAAACCGGCAAATAAGGTGACAAACACGGCCGGGCCAGATTTCCCCATTGGCCCGGTCAGGATGCAATTGACTGCTGCATCCGACAGAACACGCCGCTACGATGTCAAAAACTAAGCCGGACTGCATCAAGTCCGGCAATCCAACGGAGCGGAACATGAGCGCACGCAAACAAGCGGTTTTCGACGCAATAGATGCGGCCAATAAGCAAGACCCTAATCTTGAAGACGGTCAGCCCGCCGAACTGCTTTATGGTCAGCGAATGAGCGCGGAACTGGACAGGCTTTTCCCCGGCGCCGCAGAAATCTTGCAGATCGCCGCGCGCGGCCAGCACGTGGAACGCTGGAAACTGGCGCGCAGCGAATACCCCGACGGTCGAGCGGGATACCTGGCCTGGCGCAAGGCGCAGGGTGTCCACCATGCCGAAGTCGTTGCTGAGATGATGACTCAGGCCGGCTACGGCACGGAAGAGGTCGAATCCGCCGCACGTATGCTGCGAAAGCAGGGCATCAAACGCGATGATGATGTTCAGGCGCTGGAAGACGTCATCTGTTTCGTTTTCCTCAAGTGGTATTTCGCCCCTTTCGCGGAAAAGCACTCGACCGAAAAAATCCAACGAATTGTTGAGAAAACCGCGCGCAAGATGTCGGCAGATGGTCGGGCGCGGGTTTTGGCTGAGTTCGATCTTCCAGACCAGCTTGCCGCGGCGTTTCAGGACTGAGGCGCGCGGGTTATGTGCCTGCGATAAACCTCGATCATCCAACCCAGCATCGTGGCGTTCAGGATGTGCCACATGAAATGTGTCCCCAGTGGCACCTGTGGGCAAATCGGTTCGTCCAAAGCGCGAAAAGTGATCGAGGCGATCAGAATCGCAGCCCCAATGGCCAACCCTCGGGCGGTATCTGGTACGCGATTCCGCAGCAGGAACGCGTAGATCAGGATCAGCAACGGCACCGGCGCATAAGCCGCTGATCCGCCAAGCCCCGGAACGTATTGAAACAACGGTACAGTAGCCGCGGCATAGGTAAAAAACAGGCTGGTCACGAACCCGGCTGTTAGCGGATTCATATGCCAAACGTCGCGATTTATCGCGAATATGTAGACCAGAATGTACAACAGAATCGGCACGACATCCGCCATCGCGGCCCAGACCTGAGCATGCGTGTGGAACAAATAGCTGCCGCCTCCAATGGCAGCCAGTATCACGACCAACACCATCGCCAGCGGCATTCCCTGCCCCCGCACCCGTCGCCACATGACAAAAGCCGCGATCAGAAAAGCTGCGTTTGTTACGGCGTTGATCGGTTCAGCCCAATAATCAGGCGATAACCGTTCACAATACCCGTCAATTTCCTGAAACCAATCCATGAACTTTTACATAGCTGATGCTAAGTTGATGCCAACAGTTTGTTTTGGGAGGACGATTTCATGAAAATAATCTGGCTGGGGCATGGCAGTTTCCGCATTGAAACCGGGGGGCAGGTTTTGCTGATCGACCCTTGGTTGACAGGAAATCCGGTGCTGTCAGAAGATCACCACGACACCGCCGTAAATGGCGCAACCCATATCCTGCTGACCCACACTCATTTCGACCATGTGGTCGACGTTCTCCCGCTGGCTAAGCACCTGAAGGTGCCGGTTGTCGGCCAATACGATCTTATGGGCTATTGGAGCGAGGCCGAGGAACTGGAAACCATCGGTTTCAACAAGGGTGGTACGGTGAACCTGAACGGTGTGATGGTGTCGATGGTGCCTGCCTCTCACAGCTCGACCTTTTCAACGCCGGACGGTCTGCGGACCGGAGGCAGCGAGGTCGGCTTCATGATAACCTCGGAAGGGCACACGCTGTATGTGTCGGGTGACACCGATATCATGGCCGATATGGATTGGATGGGTGATTATTACAAACCCGACATCGGCATCCTGTCGGCGGGCGGGCATTTCACCATGGACATGAAGGGCACGGCCTATGCAGCCAAGCGGTACTTTGACTTCAAGACGGTGATCCCCTGCCACTACAAGACCTTCCCGATTCTGGAGCAGTCTGCACAGGCATTGATTGATGGTCTGCCAGGGGTGGATGTGATTGAGCCAGAAGTGATGAAACCTATCACTCTCTAGGGTCACGCCGCTCAGCGAAGAAGGTTTTCAAAAGTTCGGCGGCCTCTTGTCCCGCGATGCCGTCGTAAACTTCGGGAACATGGTGCGCTTGTTTATGCGTAAACACCCGCGCGCCATGCGCCACCCCGCCTGATTTCGGATCGGCTGCGCCGTAATATATGCGCCCGATTCGCGCTGCGGCCAAAGCCGCTGCACACATCGCGCAGGGTTCCAGCGTGACATAAAGATCATGACCGGGCAGCCGCTCGGACCCGGCGTCGGCGCAGGCCGCGCGCAACGCAAGAATCTCGGCATGGGCTGTGGGATCGTTCATCTCACGCGTCCGGTTCCCGGCTGCCGCCACAACGCTGCCATCAGGCGCGACAATCACGGCTCCTACCGGAACCTCGCCGCGATCTGCGGCAGCGCGCGCCTCGTCCAGCGCCTTGTCCATATGCGATTTGAACACCATGACCCTCACTGCATCAGAAACCTGCCTTTCGCAAGCGGGCGGGATGCGCTATGGGCTGCGGATGAGCAAAACCCCTCCTCCCGGCGACCGGATCGCCAAAGTCCTTGCCCGCGCGGGCATTGCCTCGCGCCGTGAAGCCGAACGCATGATCGAAACTGGTCGTGTGAGTGTGAATGGCAAGACCATCACCAGCCCTGCCCTGAATGTCACCGGTAAAGAAAAGATCACCGTCGACGGCAAACCGGTATCCGAGCCCGAACCCTCGCGCCTGTGGCTGTATCACAAGCCGCCCGGGCTGGTTACGACAACGCGCGACGAGAAAGGCCGCGCAACCATCTTTGACAACCTTCCCGAGGATATGCCGCGCGTCATGAGCGTTGGGCGGTTGGACCTGAACTCGGAAGGGTTGTTGTTGCTGACAAATGACGGCGGCATCAAGCGAAAGCTCGAATTGCCCTCGACAGGCTGGCTGCGCAAATACCGCGTGCGGGTAAACGGACGCCCCAAGGACGAGGATTTCGCGCCTTTGCGAAAGGGGTTGGTGATCGAGGGCGAGCGGTTTCTGCCCATGGAGGTCTCGCTCGACCGACAGCAAGGAGCAAACGCATGGCTGACCATCGGTCTGCGCGAGGGCAAGAATCGTGAAATTCGCCGCGCGATCGAAGATATCGGCTTTGCCGTGAACCGCTTGCTGCGCGTGTCCTATGGCCCGTTCCAACTGGGCAGCCTGAAACCCGGCGAGGTCGAGGAAATTCGCCGCCGCGTGATGCGGGATCAGTTGGGGCTGGACGCGGAACCCGGTGAGAAACCCAAACGCCCGCCCCGACCGCAAAGAAAACGGGCACCGGTTGGCAAGAAATCACGCAAGTGACGCCGGTTTCGCAACCTTCCCCCTAGCGCCAAGCCCGCGCTTCCCTTAAATTTTCTGCAAGCTACTGTTCAGGGGGGCGCCATGTCAGGAACCGGAGTGCAAAAACTGGCCTACGCGGCCCTTTTGGTGCTGCTGTTTGGTGTCTGCACCGGCGTGCTGGGGGGCCTGTAGCACATGGCAAAACAGTATGGCGGAAAATTCAGTCCCGAAGGCGGCGGGTCCGATGGTGATCAGTCGCAGCGTGGGCAGTTTCACGGTGCGCGGGTTGAACCCGCAGGCGCCCGTGCAAACATTCTGTTTGTTCCAGCCATTCCCTTGGTCTTTCTGTCGCTGAACGACGGCGCAATCGGGATGACCATTGGTCTGATCGCAGCGGGTCTGCTTACAGCGGCGGCGTTTCTGTTGCGCGAAGGATTGCGCGCCGAAGCAGAATACAACGCGCGCCGCACCGCGCGTCGCCCGGCGTTTCCCCGCAAGATTTTCGCAAGCGTTTTTACCGGGCTCGGGGCCGCGCTTGCCGCGTACCGGACCGAGTATCTGGATGCCGAGACGGCCGCACAAGCCAGTCTGCTGGCTCCGATCCTGTTCGGAGTGGTCGCAACGGCATTGCATTCCGTGTCTTTCGGCCTGGACCCGATGAAAGACAAGGGTATGGAAGGGATTGATACGTTTCAGCAGGACCGCGTTGTCCGCGTGCTTAAAGACGCTGAAACGCACCTTACCGCGATGACCGACGCGGTCAAACGGGCGGGCGACCGGCGGGTTGAGGCGCGGGTCGAACGGTTTCAGAACACCGCCCGCGATCTTTTCCGCACGGTCGAAGAAGACCCGCGAGATCTGGCCGGAGCGCGCAAATACCTGACCGTCTACCTGCAAGGCGCGCGGGACGCGACGGTGAAGTTTGCCGACGTCTATGCCCGGACCCGTGATCCCCAGGCCTTGGCTGATTACACGTCCCTTCTGGACGATCTCGAACAAAATTTCGCGGCCCGCACCCGAAAAATGCTATTGGATGACCGCAGTGATCTGACGGTTGAAATTGACGTGTTGCGCGAACGGCTGCAGCGCGAAGGTGTTCGGCTGGATTAGCCGTACCGTTTTTTGAGAGAGGATTTTCCCCATGTCCGATGAGATCAAGAATAAGGCTGTCGAAGCTGAAACGCTGGTGCAGGAGGTGACGGCCGTCGCTCTGCCGGAACCCAAGGCAGAGCTTATCTCGCTTGAAGGGGCTGACGAACCCGTCAGCGCCGAAATTCGCAAGCGCATGGATGAGATCGACATGGGCAACACCAATTCGATCGTTTCTTTCGGATCGTCCGCTCAGGCGGAGTTGCAGGAAATCAGCCAGGCGATGTTGGCGGATGTCCGCAACAAGGATGTTGGTCCCGCCGGGGACAGCCTACGCAGCATCGTGACCACCATCCGGGGGTTTTCGGTCAGCGAATTGGACGTGCGCCGCGAACGTAGCTGGTGGGAGAAGTTGCTAGGCAGAGCCGCCCCTTTCGCCAAGTTTACCGCTCAATACGAAGAGGTTCAGGGCCAGATCGACAGGATCACTGACAACCTGCTCAGCCATGAACACACGCTGCTGAAGGATATCAAGTCTCTGGACCTGTTGTATGAAAAAACGCTTGGGTTCTATGACGAACTGGCACTCTACATCGCGGCAGGCGAAGAGAGGCTGACCGAGCTGGACAGCCATGACATCCCGGAAAAAGAGGCCGAGGTTCAGGCCGCGCCCGAAGACGAACAGGTAATGAAAGCGCAAGAGTTACGCGATATGCGCGCCGCACGCGACGATCTGGAACGCCGTGTGCATGACCTGAAGTTGACGCGTCAGGTAACGATGCAGTCACTGCCCTCGATCCGCCTTGTGCAGGAAAATGACAAATCTCTGGTGACCAAGATCAACTCCACCCTGGTTAATACGGTGCCGCTTTGGGAAACCCAATTGGCGCAAGCTGTCACGATCCAGCGCAGTGCCGAGGCCGCCTCGGCGGTGCGTGACGCCAATGATCTGACCAATGAACTGCTGACTTCGAACGCGGCCAATCTGCGCCAATCCAACAAGATGATCCGCGAGGAAATGGAACGCGGTGTGTTCGACATCGAAGCCGTCAAGAAAGCCAATGCCGATCTTATCGGTACCATCAATGAAAGCCTCGCCATTGCGGATGAAGGCAAGGCCAAGCGCGCCGCAGCCGAGCAGGAATTGCAGAAGATGGAGGCCGAACTGCGCGACACTCTTGCAGCTGCAAAAGCACGACAAGACGGGATCGGCGAAAATGCCGGCACGGCAATTCCAAGCTAACGGCGGGCGACGGGTGCGGGTATCGGGATATCACAAGCCATTTCTGGGCTTGGCGTTGCTGTTGGCCCTGGCCAATTGCGATGAGACACTGACGTCTTCCGTGGCTCCGCAACCACGCCCGGTTGCTCTTGCACCTGAACCGATTGCCTATGTCCCCCCCTCTGCGGCCAGTCAGGATCTGGCCCGGTTTTATCAACGGGTCGAGCGTGATCTGCTGACTCGCGGCCTTTTGCGCATAGATGGTGGTGGCCCGGACGCGCCTTATGATGCCGACGATCTGGCGCGCAACTTTGAGGTTATTGCCTTCTACAGCGAATACCCCGACCACGCGGTGACCGTGTCATCCCGGCAAACAGACGGGCAACTTAGCCGCTGGACCGGTCCGGTCCGCATTCAGGCCGAGTTCGCCCCGTCCGTTGCACCCGCCGCGCGCGAACAGGATGCCGCACAGATCGAAGCCTATGCCGCAAGGTTGGCAAGGCTGACGGATCATCCGATTTCGGTTGTGAACCGCAAGGCGAATTTCCACGTGTTTTTCGCGGGCAAAGATGACAGCGCGTTCGTGGTAACGCGCCTCAAACAGCTGATCCCGAATATCAGCCAAGCCTTGCTGGACCTTGTCGCCAATCCGCGCGCGAACATTGACTGTTTTGTTTTTGCCTCGGCCACCAGCACCGCACCGCACCGCTATGTTCGGGCGGTGACGCTGATCCGGACCGAGTTGCCCGACCTGCTGCGACAAAGCTGCATTCACGAAGAGATCGCGCAAGGTTTGGGGCTATCGAATGACAGCCCTGCCGCGCGCCCTTCGATTTTCAACGATGATGACGAGTTTGCGCTGCTGACCAGCCATGACGAGAAACTGCTGACAATGCTCTATGACCCGCGTCTTCAGCCGGGCGTGACGGTTGAGGCCGCCCGCCCCGTGGTTCGTATCATTGCGCGAGAATTGATGGGCCAACAGCTCTGAGCCCGAGCAAAGGAGATCCAGATGGGTATTTTCGATTTTCTGAGTGGAGAATTTATCGACGTCATTCACTGGGTCGATGACACCCGTGACACCATGGTCTGGCGGTTTCAGCGGGAAGGCCATGAAATCAAATACGGTGCCAAACTGACCGTGCGCGAAGGTCAGGCTGCGGTGTTCGTGCATGAGGGGCAACTGGCGGATGTATTCACGCCGGGCCTTTACATGCTTGAAACCAACAACATGCCGATCATGACAACATTGCAGCATTGGGATCATGGCTTTCGGTCTCCGTTCAAGTCCGAGATCTATTTCGTCAACACGACCCGGTTCAATGATCTGAAATGGGGCACCAAGAACCCGATCATGTTGCGCGATCCCGAATTCGGCCCAACGCGTATTCGGGCCTTTGGCACCTACACGATCCGGGTCAAGGATCCAGCCCGGTTCATGGTCGAGATCGTGGGCACCGATGGTGAATTCACGATGGATGAGATCAGTTTTCAGATCCGCAATATCATCGTGCAGGAATTCAGCCGCGTGATCGCTGGGTCGGGTATCCCAGTTCTGGACATGGCCGCCAACACAGCCGATCTGGGCAAGCTGATCGCGGCCCAGGTTTCGCCGGTTCTGGACGGCTACGGCCTTGAAATGCCTGAGTTCTACATCGAAAATATCTCACTGCCGCCTGCGGTTGAGGCGGCGCTGGACAAGCGGACATCGATGGGGTTGGCGGGCGACTTGGGCAAGTTCACCCAGTATTCCGCCGCTGAGGCAATGACAGCCGCAGCCAACAACCCGGGCCAGAGCGGTGGCATGGGCGCCGGTCTTGGCATGGGTATGGGGATGGCGATGGCCAACCAGATGTCAAACATGGCAGCGGGTCAACCAAGCGGCCCCTGGGGCGGTTCCGCCCCCGCTGCCCCGCAACCGGCAGCGCATGCGGCACCGCCGCCTCCTCCGCCAGTTGAGCATGTCTGGCACATCGCGGTGGATGGTCAGACCAGTGGCCCCTTCTCGAAGGCCAAGATGGGGCGGATGGCCACGGATGGGGAAATCACACGCGACACCCATGTCTGGACTGCTGGTCAGGACGGCTGGAAAAAGGCCGGAGATGTTCAGGAGCTGGCGCAGTTGTTCACGATACTGCCGCCGCCACCGCCCGGAGCCTAATCTTTCAGACGTCAGCGCAAGAACAGGGCTGCCCGATGACCGAAGAGCACAGATTCCCTTGCGAGCAATGTGGCGCTGATTACCGGTTCAACCCCGGTGACGGCAGTTTGACCTGCGACCACTGCGGGCATACCGAGGCAATCGGTGCCGGTCCCTGGGGCGGTGCCAGCCTGAAAGAGCTGGATTTCGATGCGGCTATTGCGGATCGGTTACCGGACAGTGAGATCGAGGAAACCCGTGTTCTGTCCTGCCCCAATTGCGCGGCGCAGGTCGAGTTCGACCCTACCACCCACGCGGCTGAATGCCCGTTCTGTGCAACACCAGTCGTTACGGATACCGGGGTCAATCGGCACATAAAACCGAAGGGCGTGTTGCCGTTTGCCTTGGATGAGCGTGCGGCACACAAGGCGATGGGAGATTGGCTGGGGCGTCTTTGGTTTGCACCCAACGGGTTGAAGGACTACGCCCGTAAGGGCCGAAAGATGCAAGGTATCTATGTCCCCTATTGGACGTTTGATGCAGACACGCAGTCCAGCTATCACGGTGAGCGTGGCACCGTTTACTACGAAACACGCACCGTCATGCGTGATGGAAAACGCGTACAGCAACAGGTGCCCAAAGTCCGGTGGTCTCCGAAATCCGGGCGGGTAAAGCGGTTCTTTGACGATGTTCTGGTTCTTGCGTCCCAGTCTTTGCCAAAAACCTACACCGATGCGCTGGAACCCTGGGATTTACCCGCGCTGGAGCCTTATCAACCAGAATACCTGGCCGGGTTCCGTGCCGAGGCCTACACGGTTGAATTGCCGGACGGTTATACAGAGGCGCGCGGATACATGACGCGGGTGATCGAACGGGACGTTCGCTTTGACATAGGTGGGGACCGTCAGCGCATACACGCGATTGACACGGATGTGCGCAACGTGACCTTCAAGCACATCCTGTTGCCCGTCTGGATGGCCGCTTACAAGTTTCGCGGTCAGACTTATCGGTTTGTCGTAAACGGGCGCACCGGCCGCGTTCAGGGGGAACGGCCCTGGTCGGCGATCAAGATCACTATCGCTGTTGTACTGGGGCTGCTTCTTGCCGCTGGCATCGGCTATCTTGTGGCAACGGGCCAATAAGGCTGGCACAACCCGTCGCATCTAAAACAAGCGATCTTCACGCTTGAACTTCTCGTGACCCGGGGCCATTCTGCGCCGCGTCAACGCTGAGGGAGAGGCCAGAGTGACGCTATCTGATCTGAACCGATTGCTGACTGCGCGCCACTCTTGCAGGGCGTTTCTCTCTGACCCGGTTCCAAAAGATCAGATCGAACAAATTCTGAACAGCGCGACACGCGTTCCCAGTTGGTGCAACGCGCAACCTTGGCACGTCATCGTCACCAGCGGGGAAGAAACCGATCGGTTCCGGACAGCCATGCTTGCCGAGGCGGCGGCTGGCACGCCCTCTCCGGACCTGCCCTTTCCAACTTCTTATAGTGGTATGTACCAGGACCGCCGCCGCGCTTGCGGTTGGGCTTTGTACGAGGCGGTGGGCGTTGAGCGTGGTGATCGTGCAGCCTCGGCCCGGCAGATGATGGAGAACTTTTCGCTGTTTGGGGCGCCTCATTGCGCCATCCTCACCAGCCCGGCAGAGCTTGGGGGCTACGGTGCGCTGGATTGCGGCGGTTTCATCACCGTTTTCTGCCTGGCCGCGCAGGCGCTTGGAGTGGCCACAATCCCGCAGGCAGCACTGGCAACCTACAGTCCCTTCTTGCGGCGGTATTTCGATATTCCGGAAGATCGAATGATTTTGTGCGCAATATCCTTTGGCTATGCGGATACAGACCACCCCGCCAACAGTTTTCGCACTGACCGTGCTGATCTGGCCGAGGTCGTCGATTGGGTCGGATAGAATAAACCAAGCGGAGAACGCCTGTGCGCGCAATTCTACAAAGAGTTTCTAAGGCCAGTGTATCGGTTGACGGCCAGGTAATCGGCCAGACAGGGCCGGGTCTGATGATCCTCGTCTGTGCGATGCAGGGCGATGATGAGGCAAAGGCAGAGCAGCTTGCCGTCAAGGTATCCAGGCTGCGTATCTTCAAGGATGACGCCGGAAAAATGAACCGGTCGGTGGTTGATATCAAAGGCTCGGCTTTGGTGATCAGCCAGTTCACACTGGCCGCCGATACGTCACGCGGCAACAGGCCCGGCTTTTCCGGGGCTGCGCCGCCGGATATCGGCAAACACCTGTACGAAGTGTTTGCACAGCGGCTGCAGGCCCACAGCATACCTGTCAAAACGGGGCAATTCGGCGCGGATATGGCGGTTGAACTAGTCAATGATGGGCCGGTCACCATTTGGATAGAGAGTTGATGAACAAAAGGGAACAGGCAGTTCGTATCTGGCAGGCTGGTGTTGACGCTGTCAGTGGCCACGCCGCAACAAGCAAGGTTTTGCAGGGCATCCCTGAACCGGATCAGATACTGGCAGTCGGCAAACCCGCAGCGGCCATGGCGCGCGCGGCGCTGGAACACTTCGGGGCGCGCCCAACCTTGGTTGTCACCAAGGACGACCATGGGCGTGACCTACCAGACCATGTCACCGTGATCGAGGCTGCGCACCCCATCCCCGATTCCCGCAGCCTTCAGGGCGGTCGGGCCTTGCGTGAATCGGTCGAGGCCATGGGTCCGGGCTCGCATCTGCTGTTGCTGGTGTCAGGCGGTGCTTCGTCCTTGGCCGAGGATCTGCTGCCGGGAAAAACGCTGGCCGATCTTGAGCAGTTGAACAAAAGGCTGCTGGCCGAAGGGTTGGACATCACGGCGATGAATGCGGAACGGCGCAAGTTGTCCCGGATCAAGGGCGGCGGGCTGCTGTCGCATTTCAAGGGGGAACTGGCGACCATCTTGGCGATTTCCGATGTGCCGGGTGACGACCTGAATGTTGTGGGTTCAGGAATTGGCGCGCTACCGGATGAGTTTGGCTTTCAGGCCAGCACGCAGATTGTGGCGTCGAACGCGCATGCCCGCGCGGCAGCTGTTGAAATCGCGCAAAGCGAAGGCCTTGCGGTGCACGCCAACGAAGAATCCCTGCATGATGACGTCCTTCGCGTCGCTGAAACGCTTGGAAAACGCCTTCGCGACATGCCAAGCGGTGTCATGGTGTTTGGTGGAGAGCCTACGGTCGTCCTGCCAGAAAATCCGGGGCGTGGTGGGCGCAACCAAGCCCTTGCGCTCGCCTTGGCGCGTGAGATTTCGGGCCGTGAAGGCATAACCGTGGTTGTCGGCGGCACAGATGGCACAGACGGCCCAACCCGTGCCGCGGGCGCGGTGATTGATGGCACCACTTGGGACGAAGGCGCTGAAGAGGCTTTGCAGCAGGCCGACAGCGGCACCTATCTGGACAATGCGGGTGCACTGCTGGTGACCGGGCCAACGGGAACGAATGTAATGGACCTGCTTGTCGCAATCCGTGACTGATCTGACGATTTTGATACCACCCAGATCGCAAACCCTCGGGAGAGTACAGCAATGACGGCACCTGCAAACACGCTCCGCGATATCGAAGACCTTCCCGATGTCGGCATTGAAATGCCTGATGGCTGCCGCCTGTCCGCGCGGGTTTGGCGTCCGACGGATGCGGCGGAAAACCCGGTGCCGGCTATTCTGGAGTTTCTACCCTACCGTAAACGCGACGGAACCACGGTACGGGACGCGCTGACGCATCCGTGGTTCGCTGAACGCGGCTATGCCTGCATCCGTGTGGATATGCGCGGCAATGGCGACAGCGAAGGATTGATGGAGGATGAATACACCCAGCAAGAGCTGGACGATGCTGTTGCAACCATTCAATGGCTGGCCGCACAGCCTTGGTGCACCGGTCACGTCGGAATGATGGGCATAAGCTGGGGTGGTTTCAACGCCTTGCAAGTTGCGGCGATGCGGCCCGAGCCACTGAAGGCAATCATAACCTTGTGCTCGACCGCCGATCGTTATGCGGACGACATCCATTATAAGGGCGGTTGTCTGCTGAACGAAAACCTGGGCTGGGGCGCGACCATGTGGTCGTACTCATCCCGCCCGCCGGACCCGGACCTGCGCCCGAACTGGCGCGCGCTGTGGTTGGACCGCCTAGAACATGAGCCCTTTCTGCCATCTGTCTGGCTGCGTCATCAAAGACGGGACGCGTATTGGAAACATGGTTCTGTTTGTGAGGACTTTGGCGCGATCCAGGCGGCGACCCTGGCTGTGGGCGGCTGGGGCGATGCGTACAAGAATACCGTACCGCTGCTGGTCGAAAAACTGGATGCTCCGGTCAAGGGCATCGTCGGCCCCTGGGTGCATAAATACCCTCATTTCGCGGTTCCGGAACCTCGGATCGGATTCTTGCAAGAGGCTCTGCGCTGGTGGGATCACTGGCTGAAAGGTCTCGACACTGGTGTTGAGAATGACCCCGACTATCGCGCCTATCTGATGGACGGGGTGAGACCGCAGCGTTGGTACAGCGAACGGGCGGGACGCTGGATAACAGAACAGAACGGCGCCACCTCTCACCTGCCGGGCCTGACGTTGCAATTGTCGGATATTGGTCTGGGTCAGGACGGCCCGCTGGATACAAAAATAAGCTCGCCGCAAACCTGCGGGATAGAGAGCGGTGAATATTGCGCCATTTGGCTAGGCCCGGACATGCCGGGAGATCAACGTGCCGATGACGCGTTATCGGCGTGTTTCGATGGCGACCCACTGACCGAGGATCTGGATATCGTCGGCGCACCCAGCATTCGCCTTCGCCTAAGTTCGGATCGGCCGCAAGCTCAAATTGCCGTGCGTCTGAACCATCTGCATCCCGATGGCGCTTCGACCCGCATCACATATGGTGTACTGAATCTGACCCATCGAGACAGCCATGCTGAACCTAAACCTCTGACGCCAGGCAAGGTTTATGATATCTCATTGGAGCTGGACCATGTCGCCTATCGCGTGCCCAAGGGGCATAGGTTGCGAGTTGCGATCTCAACCGCTTATTGGCCCCTCATCTGGCCCTCACCGGAAAAAGCCGAACTTCACCTGACCGGGGGGGACGTGACAGTGCCGCAGCGTCCGGCGGGCGATGACTCATATGTCTTCCCGCCTCCGTCATCTGCTGCGCCACTTGGGCAGACGATTTTGCGAAGCTCGCAAAACTCAAGGCGGGTTGATGTCGATATGAACTCAGGCCAAACCCAAATGATCATTGAAGATGATTTTGGTCTGGTTCGAAACGCAGACCACGGTTTGATTCACGGCGGTACAGCCCATGAGCGTTGGGAAATACACCCCAATGACCCCCTTTCCGCGCGTGGCATTTGCAGCTGGACGCAAGAGATCCGCCGAAACGACATCCATCTGCGCACCGAGACGTCCTGTGAAATGTGGGCCGACAAGACAACCTTTTACCTAAAAGCAATGATGAAAGCCTATGACGGCGAAAACCTAGTCTCAACAAAGGAACAGGAGGAATCGATACCACGTGATCTGATATGAATTTCGGATCAATCCGGGCCAGAGATTTCTCCTTGCCCGCCCGACCGAAATACGCCTACTTTGACTCATGCGTCAAAAAAAACCCCTCAAGGGCTTATAATCCATTCAACCGGGAGATCTTTGAATGAACGAACAAATCACTCACATGGCCGAACAGGTTACAGCCGGCAAGCTGACCCGCCGCGAATTCATGGGCAAAGCGACGGCTCTGGGTGTCTCGGCGGCGATGGCCAGCACGATGTTCGCAAACGCCGCGCGCGCGGCTGGCCCAAAGAAGGGCGGCGACCTTAAATTTGGTCTGCAAGGCGGTGAGTCTACCAACTCGCTGGACCCGGCAACCTATGCCAGCTCGGTTCCGTTTCAGAACGGCAAGCAGTTCGGTGACCAACTGGTCGAGGTTGCGCCCGATGGCTCGATCGAACCCCGCCTTGCAGAAAGTGTGGAAGGTAGCGCCGATGCCAAGGTCTGGACGTTCAAGCTGCGTCAGGGTGTTGAGTTCCACAACGGCAAAACCATGACCAGCGAAGACGTGCTGAAGACTATGGAGCGTCACTCGAACGAAGACTCGAAGTCTGGTGCTCTGGGCATCATGCAGGGCATCGAGTCTATGAAGGCCGATGGCGACAACTTCCAAGTTACGCTTACCGAGCCGAACGCCGACTTGCCCTATCTGATGGCGGACTATCACCTGATCATACAGCCAAACGGCGGCATGGACGACCCGGGGGCTGGTATCGGCACTGGACCATACAAGGTCGAAGTGGACGAGCCCGGTGTGCGTCACCTGTATACAAAGTTCGAAAATCACTGGAATCCGGATTTCGGGAATTTCGACAGTGTCGAGGTTGTTGTGATCAACGACGCAACGGCCCGTACCGCAGCGTTGCAGTCAGGGCAAGTACACGCAATCAACCGTGTGGAGCCAAAAGTCGCTGATCTGCTGGGTCGCGCGCCCAACTTGACGGTGCACTCGACGGCCGGTCGCGGACACTACGTGTTCATCATGCACTGCGACACCGCGCCATTTGATCAAAACGAGCTGCGCATGGCGCTGAAATTCGCAATCAACCGTCAAGATTTGGTTGATAAGATTTTGCGTGGGTACGGAACTGTGGGCAACGACATGCCTGTAAACGCGGCTTATCCGCTGTTTGACGGATCTATCCCGCAACGCGAGTTCAACCTTGAGAAGGCAGCCGAGCACTACAAAAAGTCCGGCCATGACGGATCGCCGATCATCCTTCGTGTTGCTGATGGTGCCTTCCCGGGTGCCGTGGATGCGGCAGCCCTGTTCCAGCAGACCGCTGCTCAGGCGGGTATCCCGCTGGAGATCAAGCGTGAGCCTAACGATGGCTACTGGTCCGAGGTCTGGAACGTTCAACCCTTCTGTGCATCTTACTGGGGCGGTCGTCCGGTGCAGGATCAGATGTACTCGACCGCGTATCTGTCGACGGCCGACTGGAATGACACCCGCTTCAAGGTTCCGGAATTCGACGAGATGCTGTTTGCAGCACGCGCCGAGTTGGACAACGACAAGCGCAAGGACATCTACAGCAAAATGGGTATGATGGTGCGTGATCAGGGCGGCCTGATTTGCCCGATGTTCAACGACTTCATCGAAGGGGTCAGCAATCAGTTGCAAGGCTGGGAAAGTGACCCAACCCAAGAGATGATGAATGGCAACATGTCCCGCAAAATGTGGTTTGCCTGATACGGAAGACGGATTATGCATCCCATCATCAAACTGGTTTCCCAGCGCCTTGCGCTGGGTTTCCTGTTACTCTTTGGTGCATCGGCTCTGATTTTCGGCCTCACCGAAGCCCTTCCCGGGGACGCCGCGCAAGCGGTCCTTGGTCAAGCCGCAACCCCCGAAGCCCTTGCAAACCTTCGCGAAGAAATGGGGCTGAACCGTCCTGCCCTGACCCGCTATTTTGAATGGCTGGGCGGTATTGTTCAGGGCGATCTGGGGACATCGCTTACAAATAAACTGGATATCGCCGAGTCGGTTGGAAACCGATTGGGCAATACGCTATTCTTGGCATTCTGGGCCGCCATTGTATCGGTGCCGTTGGCGATCTTTCTGGGCTTGCTGGCCGTGCGCTACCGCAACCGCTGGCCCGACAAATTGATTTCGGCTGTAACGCTTACAACCATTTCGATCCCGGAGTTTCTGATCGGCTATGTGCTGGTCTATTTCGTCGCCGTGAAACTGGGCATGTTCTCACCGCTGGCGATGATCAATGAAAGCATGACGCTGGGGCAAAAACTGAACTCGATTGCCTTACCGGTCATTGTTCTGACACTCGTTGTACTGGCGCATATGATGCGCATGACACGGGCCGCAATCCTGAACGTGATGCAGTCGGCTTACGTGGAAACCGCTGAACTAAAAGGCCTGAGCAGTTTTCAAGTCATCTATCGCCACGCCTTCCCCAATGCAGTCGCGCCTATCGTCAACGTCGTGATGCTGAACCTGGCTTATCTGGTCGTCGGCGTTGTCGTGGTTGAGGTTGTGTTCGTCTATCCCGGTATGGGGCAGTACCTTGTGGACCACGTGACCAAGCGCGACGTTCCTGTGGTGCTGGCCTGCGGCGTTATCTTTGCCGCGATCTATATCGGGTTGAACATGGTTGCAGACATCGTTGCCATTCTGGCCAACCCAAGGCTGAGGCATCCGAAATGAAGAACATCCCAATCTCGGCTTTAATCGGGCTGGCCTTCACGGCGCTGTACTTTTTTATCGCAATCTTTGCCCCTCTGCTGGCGCCATATGGCATGGCTGAAGTTGTTGGAGACGTATGGGAACCCTCCAGCGCGCGATTCTGGCTGGGTACTGACAATATCGGACGCGATCTTCTCAGCCGCATGATCTATGGCGGGCGGACGACGATCTTTATTGCCACTGCAGCCACGATCCTTAGCTTTGTGACCGGCTCGATCCTTGGATTTCTGGCCGCTGTCCTGGGCGGCTGGGCGGACCAGGTCATGTCACGTGCAGTGGACCTGATCATGTCGATCCCTACGCTGATCTTTGCGCTGGTGGTTCTGGCGATGGTGCCTGTAACCGTACCGGTCCTGATCGTCGTCATGGGTTTGCTGGATTCAACGCGCGTCTATCGTCTTGCCCGAGCGGTCGCGGTCGATATCGCCGTCATGGACTATGTCGAAGCCGCAAGGCTGCGCGGTGAAGGCCAAGGCTGGATCATCTTCCGTGAAATTCTGCCGAACGCATTGTCCCCACTGGTTGCGGAACTGGGCCTGCGGTTCATCTTCATGGTTCTGTTTGTCTCGACCCTGTCCTTCCTGGGCCTTGGTGTTCAGCCGCCGCTGGCGGATTGGGGTGGTATCGTCAAAGAGAACAAGGACGGCATCGTTTACGGTATCGGTGCGGCGTTGTACCCCGCAGTCGCGATTGCCACGCTGGCTATCTCAGTCAACCTTGTGGCTGATTGGGTTTTGAACCGGACAACATCACTGAAAGGAGGCCGGGGATGAGCGATACACTTCTTAAGGTCCGCGACCTCAAAATCGGCGCGACTGTTTATCCGCCGGGTGAGAAGCCCCATGACATCGAGATCGTGCACGGGGTCAGCTTTGACCTAGAACGCGGCAAGGTGTTGGGGTTGATTGGTGAATCCGGGGCCGGGAAATCCACCATTGGTCTGGCTTCAATGGCCTATGGTCGCGGCGGCGTTGAGATCACCGGCGGCGAGGTCTGGGTTAACGGACGCGACATTCTGAAAACATCTACGGGCGACATCCGCAAGCTGCGCGGGGGTGAGGTGACCTATGTGTCGCAATCCGCCGCGGCCTCCTTTAACCCCGCCAAAAAGATCATGGACCAGGTCGTCGAGGCTGCGGTTGAACAGAGAAAGTTCAGCCGCAAACAGGCCGAAACCCGTGCACGTGAGCTGTTTGCCAAGCTGGGTCTGCCCGACCCAGACAACATCGGCGAGCGTTACCCGCACCAGGTGTCCGGTGGTCAGTTGCAACGCTGCATGACCGCTTTGGCGCTGTGCCCTGAACCTGATTTGGTGGTCTTCGATGAACCCACCACGGCGTTGGACGTGACCACCCAGATCGACGTTCTGATGGCGATCAAAGAGGCCATTGCGGACACCGGCGTCGCCGCGCTCTACATCACGCATGATCTGGCTGTCGTGGCACAGGTGAGCGATGACATCATGGTTCTGCGCATGGGCAATACGGTCGAATACGGCCACACCGACCAGATCATCAACAGCCCGCAAGAGGAATATACCCAGGCTCTGGTTTCTGTGCGCTCGATCGAGCATGAGGAAAAGCAACCGACGCCGGAACCCGTACTCAGCGTCGAAGGTATCACCGCCCGCTACAAGGGGTTGAACTTCGATGTGCTGCACAACGTCAATGTCGATCTTCATCCGGGGCAGACACTGGCCGTAGTGGGTGAATCCGGGTCCGGCAAGTCGACACTGGCGCGGGTGATAACCGGCCTGCTGCCACCGCGCGATGGTGAGATCACGTTTGCCGGGCGCAAGCTCTCAGCTGATTTGAAAGGCAGGACACGCGAAGACCTGCGCGAGTTGCAGATGATCTACCAGATGGCGGATGTGGCGATGAACCCGCGCCAGACCGTGGGTACGATCATCGGCCGCCCGTTGGAGTTTTACTTCAACATGCGCGGCGCAGAAAAACGCAAGCGGATCATCGAACTGCTGGATGAGATCGAACTGGGCGAGACCTTTATGGATCGCTATCCGGCAGAACTGTCGGGTGGCCAGAAACAGCGTGTATGTATCGCGCGGTCACTGGCGGCCAAACCCAAGATGATCATCTGTGATGAGGTCACTTCGGCCCTTGATCCGCTGGTTGCGGACGGCATCCTGAAACTGCTGCTGAACCTGCAAAAGATCGAGGATGTCGCATACCTTTTCATCACCCACGATCTGGCGACCGTCCGCGCGATCAGCGACAGTATCGCGGTGATGTATCAGGGCCGCGTGGTGCGCTACGGGTCCAAGTCCGAGGTGCTTAGCCCGCCATTCGACGACTATACCGACCTCCTTCTCAGCTCGGTCCCCGAGATGCAACTGGGCTGGCTGGAAGAGGTTGTCGCCCATCGCAAGATGGAAAGCGCAGGGAACTGACCCACCTCTTTGCGACATCGCGACCAGACACGGAATTCCCGGCGTTACACCTTTGGATTGGCGTCGGGAATTTTCCGTTTTGGACGCAAATGGATGACCGAAATAAATGCGGTTGCGTAAGATTATCCGCAAGACAACCGACCAAAGGGCCGAAGCATGGACCGTAAAGTTCTTTTGATCATTCTGGACGGCGTACCATGGCGCAACTTCCGCCGCTTGTTCGGCAATCTCGAAGGCTGGGTGGACAGCGGCCACGCGCGCGTTTGGAAAAACTGCTCGGTGCTGCCGTCAATTTCGGCCAGTTGCTATGCCTCGATCCACACAGGTGTTCCCCCGCAGGAACATGGCTGCACCGGGAACGGCAACGTTTTTCGACTAAGCCACAAGGATGTGTTCAGCCAGGTGCGTGAGGCCGGAGGTGTGACCGGGGCCGTCACCCACAGCTTTTGGTCGGAATTCTTCAACCGTCACCCCTTCGACTACGTCCGCGACATTGAATATGACGAACCCGAAAGCACGACGATAAACCACGGCCGGTTTCACACGATGACGGGTTATGGCAAGGCAAATCAGATGACGCCATCGGATGTTGATCTTTTTGGCACATTGACCAACCTCTGTATGCGTTTCGGGTTGGACTACGGCGTACTCCACACCTGCACGCTGGACAGCATGGGCCACCGGTTCTTCCACGATTGCGAAGAAATGGACCACGCCTGTTTCGTCGTGGACGAGATGCTGGCCCCCTTTATTCCCCGTTGGCGTCAAATGGGCTATGAGGTCATTGTGACCGCCGACCACGGTCAGGATGAGCGCGGTCATCATGGCGGGCGCAGTACGTTGCAACAGGAAACCGCACTGTACTATTTCGGAGACGCTGACGGCCCCGAGGCAGGTGCAACGATCGACCAGTTGCAGCTTGCACCCACGATCTTGCATCGTATGGGCGCGCCGATTGCCGACACGATGAGGGCCACGCCTTTCCTGAACTGAAGGATCAGTCGTAAGGCCAGACCTGCTGGCCCAGTGCCTCAATCGCGACCGAGATGCGTTCAAAACTATCTGCGGCGCGTTTCACTGAACTTCGTGCGCGCAGGTACCCGTGCACAAGGCCGGGTTCGTTGACCCAATAGGCCCTTCCGCCTGTGTTGGTGATCTTTTCACAGTAGGTCGCGCCATCATCGCGCAGCGGATCGCAATCAGCAGTAAACACGACGGTAGGCGGCAGGCCTGAAAAATCACGATCCTGCAACGGCGCAAATGTTGGGTCATTTTTTGGGACGTCGCCGGCGCAGCGCACCTTTTCATAGAAATGAATCTCTTCCAGCGTCAAAAGAGGCGCGTGCGCATGCACCAGATATGAACCAGCGGTCGCGTCCCCGCCCAGCCCCGGATAGATCAGAACCTGGCCCAGCAGTGACCCAAGCCGCCCTCGCGCATAATGCGCAACGGTAGCAGCCAGGTTGCCGCCAGCGCTATCCCCGGCAAGAATCAAAGGATCGTTGAATTCCTGTTCCACCCATTTCGTCGCCGTCCAACTGTCCTGAAATTGCGCTGGATGGACGTGTTCGGGGCACAGGCGGTAGTCGACAGCAGCAACCCGATACCCGGACTGAATGCAAATCTCGGCGCAAACGTCGTCGTGGCTTTCAAGCCCACCAACCACGAAACCGCCACCGTGAAAATAGACGACGGTTCGTGTTGGATCTCCGGCTGTGTAGACCCGAACCGGGACACCATCAGCGGATTTGTCCAACACATCTACTCCGTCGGGTCGGGGCTGGCGAAAATCCTGACACATGGTATTGTACAACCGACGCTGATCTTCAATGGAAAGATCAACCGCATCGTCAGGATAGCTTTCAGCCGTGCGCCTTATGAACGCCCATGTTTCCTCATCAATCAGACGTTCATAATCCATTATCCCTCCCGGTCAGGCGACCCATTCCCATGGCCGAGTATACGATCCCAGCACTTTGCTGACATCGTCCTCTGCCGAGCCGTTCGCGTCAAGCTGCGCGACGAGGCCGCGCTTTTTGTCGTCGATCACGCTTACGACACGCGCGGTCAGCCCAGCCTCTTCCAATGCGCCATTGTATACGCGGGTGATGGCCTGTTTACGCAGCTCAGGCTTGAACACCTTTCCAACTGCAGTCTTTGGAAGTTCATTCAGAATGGTCATATGCTTGGGCTGCGCCGCACGTTCGTGAACTTGCACCTTGCAATACTCCATCAACTCTTTCTCGGTGACGCTGGCCCCGTCGACCAATTCGACAAAGGCGCAAGGCACCTCACCTGAATACGCGTCAGGCTGGCCAATGGCCCCTGCAAAGGCAACTGCGTCATGGCCCAGCAGGGCCTCTTCAATTTCGGCCGGGTCGATGTTGTGGCCGCCACGAATAATCAGATCTTTCGCGCGCCCAGTGATCCAAAGATAGCCGTCTTCGTCAAACCGCCCCAAATCGCCCGTTCGCAGATATTTGTCTAAATGGTAGAGGTTTTGGTTCTTGTCCGCCTCTGTATAGGTGTTGCCGACATACACACCCGGATTCGACACACAGATTTCACCAATCTCGTCCAGGCCACACTCCTTAGGCCCATCCGGTCCGTCTTGCAGGATTTTGACATCCGTGTAGGGGAAGGGAAATCCGATTGAACCGATCTTCTTTTCTCCGTCAACCGGGTTGCAGGAAACCAGACAGGTCGCTTCGGTCAGGCCATAGCCTTCGACGATGGTCACACCGGTTGCTTCTTCAAAACGCCGAAACAGTTCGACAGGCAGCGGGGCCGAACCCGAGAAAGCGGTTCTGACGCTTGAGATATCAGCATCTACCGGGCGTTGCATCTTGGCGGCAATCGCGGTTGGAACGGTGATAATGAAGCTGACTTTCCAGCGTTCGATCAGTTTCCAGAAATTGTCGAACACACCATCGCCGCGATACCCGGCTGGGGTTGGGAAGACCACATGCGCGCCAGACGACACGGCGGCCATCATGATCACATGCACCGCAAAAACGTGGAACATGGGCAACGGGCACATAATGACGTCTTCTTCCGAGAACAAGAGCGTGTGACCCAACCAGCCATTATAGATCAGGCCGGAATACGTATGCTGCGCCACCTTGGGCATGCCCGTCGTTCCACCTGTGTGGAAATAGCAGGCGACGCGGTCCTCTTTGCTGTCCTCAAAGGTCAGTGTCGTGGGCTGCTTGGCCAGTTCTTTATTAAAGCTTTTGTAATCCGCATGGGCCAATTGTTCCTTATCCCCCATTTTGGGGCGTAAGAACGGCACCAACCAGGATTTTGGCGGCGTGAGATAGCGGTTGAGGTCAATTTCCAGAATGGTTTTAACCTTGGGTGCGTGGCGAACTGCTTCTTCGACCTTTTGCGCCACATCCGCCTTCGGGAACGGCTTGAGCGTGACCACAACCTTGGCCCCGGTTTCACGCAGGATCGCAGCGATCTGCTCGGGTTCCAACAACGGGTTGATCGGGTTCACGATACCGGCAACGGCACCGCCCATCAATGCAACCAGCGTCTCATTGCAATTGGGCAGAACGTAGGCAACAACATCTTTTTCACCGATACCAAGTGAGCGGAACAGGTTCGCCGCCTGGTTGACCTTGCCCAACAGCGCGGACCACGTCAGTGTTTCAGCCTTGTCCGTCGGACCAGATAACAGCTGAAAGCTGATCGCATTGCTGTTTGGAAAATTTCCGGCTGTTCGCGACAGCATCTGGTGGAGGGTGACCGGAACATCTCGGTCCTCCCATGGCATTTCCTGCTCCATTCTCACCTTGTCTTCCAAACCCACAAAAGCCATCTGGTTCCTCCCTTATCTCTCCCATGTCCGGCACAGGTTTTGTCTCCACCGCCAAGATGGAAGCAAAACCGCGCAGGTTCAATAAATGCCTTAACTGTGAAGACCCTGAAGGGATAGAATTACGCTGCGGAGCGAATTGTGTTACCCCTGCGTCACGTCATTCGGCAGCCATGCCATCGGTGAATTGCAGACGCGCCAACCTCGCGTACAGCCCGCCCTGTGACACCAGATCATCATGTGTGCCCTGGGCCACGATACGCCCTGCCTCTAACACAACGATCCGATCAGCCTTTTTGACGGTTGCCAGCCGATGCGCCACGATCAGAGTGGTGCGCCCGGCGCGCATCTTGTCCACGGCGCCTTGCACCGCACGTTCGCTTTCCGCGTCCAAGGCCGAGGTCGCCTCGTCCAACAGAAGGACCGGCGCGTCCCGCAGAATTGCACGGGCAATCGCGATACGTTGCTTTTGACCACCTGACAGCATGACACCCCGCTCACCAACGAAACTGTCATAGCCTTCTGGCAAGGCCACGATAAAATCATGTGCCGCGGCGGCGCGGGCAGCAGCTTCAACCTCAGCATCGGTCGCGTCGAGACGCCCAAAACGGATGTTTTCGCGTGCCGAGGCGGCAAAGATCACCGGGTCCTGCGGCACAAGCGCCATATGACGACGGAAATCCGCCCTGTCGATGTCGCGAAGATCGACACCATCCAGAGTGACCTTCCCCGAAGCCGGATCATAGAACCGCTGGATCATCTGGATGACGGTTGTCTTGCCTGCCCCTGACGGCCCGACAAAGGCAACGGTTTCGCCGGGCTTAATGTGCAAGGTCAAGTGCTCAAGCGCCACGACCTCGGGGCGCGAGGGATAACGAAAAGTCACGTCATCAAAGTGGATTTCACCCTTTACCGGCGTAGGCAGGGCAATGGGCTTTGCAGGATCGCTGACTGTGTCCTGCGCATTCAACAGTTCGACCAGCCGTTCGGTCGCTCCTGCGGCACGCTGAAGCTCGCTCCAGATTTCTGACAAGGCCGCCACGGAGCCGGCCATGATGATCGAATAGATCACGAACTGAATCAGAACGCCTTCTGTCATCACACCGTCGCGAACATCATTGGCCCCCATCCACAGCACGCCAACAATTCCCGAAAAGACCAGAAAGATCACAATCACCGTCAGCACAGCACGTGTTCGAATGCGGCGCAGCGAGACAGTGTAAGACGTTTCAGTCATGTCCGAAAACTGCATGCGGCTGGCCTGTTCGTGGGTAAAGGCCTGCACTGTTTGCACGGCACTCAACGCCTCGCCCGCGTTGCCGGAGGACGCAGCAATCCAATCCTGGTTTTCCCGGCTGATCACCCGTAGCCGACGCCCCAACAGCAGGATAGGCACCACCACCAACGGGATCAGCAACAACACCATGCCGGTCAGCTTAGCCGAGGTCAGCAGCATCAGCGCCAAACCACCAACGAACAGCAGGACGTTGCGCAATGCGATGGAAACAGACGAGCCAAGAACAGACTGGATCAGCGTCGTATCCGTAGTAATCCGGCTCAGGACCTCTCCGGTCATGATACGTTCGTAGAATTCGGGGCTCATGCCGATAACGCGGCTGAACACGGCCTTGCGGATATCGGCCACGACACGCTCGCCCAATCGCGTCACCAGCGCATAGCGCAGACCAGTTCCAACGGCCAGAAAGGCGGCGATGCCAAGGGCCGCTAGAAAGTACCAATCCAGCAGCTCACCGTCTTCAATACGGAAATTGTCGACCACACGCCGCACGGCCAGTGGCAGCGTCAGGGTCATGCCTGCCGTCAGAACCAACGCCACCATCGCACTGACCATCAACAGACGATACGGTCGCATAAACGGCCACAGCGACGCCAGAACGCCAATTTTCTTCGATCCGGCGCGTTCTTCGCTTGCTCCGGGTGCAGATTGCTGTGCCGGACTGGCTGAGGCGGTTCTTGCCATGCGTGGCCTTTTAATCATGTTCGCGTTTGAGTGATCGCTTCTTGGCGGCAGCAAACGGCGGGGTCAAGCCGCGCGTCATTAATAGGCATCCCGCAAGGGCCATTTGACGCAGGATTTTAAGGCTGACTTGGAGCGGGCGGCGGGAATCGAACCCGCTTCATCAGCTTGGAAGGCTGAGGTAATAGCCAGTATACGACGCCCGCTCAGCGAAGGTCGGTTTAAGCGAAGCGCCAAGTGTCGTCAAGCGCAGTTCGCGGCTTGAAAGCAATTTCTGCGCCCTGCCCACTCCGCGCATGAGACAAGGCCGTTGCCGACCGGTTAGCCGTTCTCAGACAGCCATGCGCAGGAGGAAAAATCCGACGCTATCCGGATCATCGAAGCGAATCGCAACGGCTGCACAATGGGCTGCCCGATCAGGGATGCCGGATATGTCGTCGCAGCAGCCAGCGCGTCCTGCAACGAAACACCGACCTGAGTCACCAAGACTCGAATGGCCGTGGTCAGATCCAAATCGGCCCCAGCCAGCGTTCCATCCTCAAGCGTCAGGCGTCCGTTGGCCCGCGTGATTCGACGGCCCTCCAGATCAAACGAGGCGTGATCCGTGCCTGCAACGGCCATGGCGTCACTTACCAGAAAGATCTGACCGGGTGCGGTTTTGGCGGCCCAGGCTGCACGCATCACCGCGGGGTGGACATGGATGCCATCAGCGATCATCCCCGCCGACACCCCCCCACTGGCAAGGCACGCCCCGACCAGACCGGGTTCGCGGTTTCCCATCTGGCTCATCGCGTTGAACAAATGGGTGACACAGCGCGCGCCCGCCTTGGCATAGCGCTGGCATGTCGCGAAATCTGCGTTGGTATGGCCCAACGACACCAGAACACCCGCCTCACACAAGGCTTGAACCTGCTGCTCCGAGACGGTTTCGGGTGCCAGCGTCACTTTCAGGCAGGGCAAGTTCTCTGCCGCCTGAATCAGCGCTGCCAAATCCGCATCCTCCATAGGCCGGATCAAGGCACCATCATGCGCCCCCTTGCGCGCCACCGACAGGTGCGGCCCTTCAAGGTGTAGCCCGACCACCCCCGGAACGCCGGCCTGGACCGCCTGTATAGCCGCAGCGATGGCAGCTTCGGTTTTTTCGGGCGTGTCGGTGATCAGTGTTGGTAGCAGCGCCGCGACCCCCAACCGCCGATGTGCCTCGGCGATCCGCCGTATGGTTTCGACCGAGGGGTCATCGTTGAACATCACTCCGTCGCCGCCATTTACCTGCAGATCAACGAAACCCGGGCAAAGGATATCGCCGTTGAGGTCGATGACCTGCCCTTCCGGGCTTCCCGTCTGGTCGGGTATGATCGCTGACAGCGTGCCGTCGCGAAAGGTGATCGCATGGTTGAAGTGCACAGATTCGCCATCGAACACAGCACCGTTGCGATATGTCACTGAACCTAGGGTCATACCGTCTCTGTCACTTTCCTGAGATGCCGCGGTGCGTCGGGGTCAATTCCACGGGCAAGCGCGACGGCTTCGACCATACTGTAAAACGAGGTGATGGTGGCAATGGGGTCGGTCAGCCAGTGACCAGTACGTATCACGGGCAGGCTTTTAGCCTTGGTCACCTTTTCGGTCGCAGCAAACACAGCAGCCCCCTTGCCCGCCAACGCATCGGCGGCCTCGGCCGTTGCCTGCTCTGCGGCGTCGGCTGCTGCGAAAACGATCGTTGGGAACCCCTCTTCGACGATTGAGACCGGACCGTGCAGCACTTCGGCGGCCGAATAGCTTTCTGCGTGAATCTGACAGGTTTCCTTGATCTTCAGCGCAGCCTCATTGGACATGGCAAAGGACGGACCCCGGCCCAAGGTAAACAACGATCGGCCCGTGATCGCCATTGCCGCAGCAGACCAGTCGCACTGCGCGGCCTGCTCCAGATGGGCCGGCAAGAAGCGGATCGCCGTTATCAATTCACCATCGCCCTTGACCTCGGCCAACACCCATAGACCCGCGACCAGTGAGGTGACGAATGTTTTGGTTGCAGCCACGCTAAGCTCTGGACCCGCATGAAGGGGCAGGACCGCATCCGCCACCTCGGCAAGGCGTGAAGTCGTGTTGTTGGTAATCGCAACGGTCGCCCCCCCCGAGGACTTCAACGATCGGGTCATTCCCACAATGTCCGGGCTTTGACCTGACTGCGACACCGACAGGCAAACCGCACCATCTGCGCGCAGATCAACACCATAGATCGAATTGACCGATGGCCCGACCGAGGCCACAGGCAGGTTCAACAGCAACTCGCTGGCATATTTCAGATAGGTGCAGGCGTGATCCGACGACCCCCGCGCCACGGTGATCAAAAACCGGGGGTCGGCCTCTTTCATCAGATTCGACGCGGCCTGAATGTTGGCGGCCCCCTGGCTTAGCAACCGATCAACCGCGTCGGGGATTTCCGAAATCTCCTGCCGCATTTTCGAGCTGTTTTCTGACATGCTTTTCCGGCCTTTCCGGTTACAACCGCAATTCGGCGACAAAGTCATAGGTGTCGCCCCGATAAAGGGATCGGGTCAGTTCCGCGACCCGCCCGTTTTTCAGGAATGAAATTCGTTCGATGTTCAGCCCAGCGGCCCCTTCGGGAACGTCCAGCAATTCTGCCTCGGGCGCAGCAAGATTGATGGCAGAGATTTTTTGCACCGCACGCACGGGCCGCCGACCCAAATCGTCCAGAACCTCATAGAGCGAGGTGGTGACCTCGATAGGATTGGGCAGAATGTCGAGCGGCAGCGCGGCGCGTTCCAGCGCCAGCGGACGCCCGTCGGCTTCGCGCAGGCGGTAGATGCGCGAAATCTGCTCACCTTCTGCAAGGCTCAACGCCTCGATTTCCTCGGGGGTCGGTGCAAAGACGCCGCGCTCCAGCCATTTGGACGTGGTGCGCATTCCGCGGCTGGCCATGTCCTCGGTGAACGAAGTCAAGTGTGTCAGCGATTGCTCGACCCGCGGCATACGATCACGAATGAACGACCCCGATCCCTGACGCTGTTCGATCAAACCTTCCTGCACCAGCTCTTGAATGGCCTTGCGAACTGTTACCCGAGAAAGGTCCGTGATTTCAACCAGTTCCCGTTCCGATGGCAGCGAAGAGTTGGGTGGCAGAACACCACTGTCGATGCCTTCCTGCAAACGATGCCGCAACTGAACATAGCGCGGGCCTTTGTCCGGACTCAGCCACAAGTCAGACCGCAAAAAGTCAGAGATGCTCATGCCGGACCTCCTTTGCCAAAGCCAACGCGCCGGTCAGCGGCTCACCCAGCGGCGGGCGAATGGCGGACCTCATGTCATCTGGCAGGTAGTCGGCGTAGTGCCCCGCTATCCCTCCGGTCAGACAGATCGCCTGACCTCTCTGCCACCCTAAGCGCCTTGCCGTTCCTTCAAGATAGCCCGCCCCGGCTTGCATGATTTCAACAGCAGCGGTATCGCCGGTTTGCACTGCGGATGTGACCGCAGGAGCAAGCGCCCCGAACTGGGCGGGTGTGGCCGTTCCGGCAAATCGCACAATGCCCGCCGTGCCGTGCAATTCACACAGCAGCTTTCGCGTTAAATCCGTCTCAATCCGCGTTCCATCCACGGCGCACAGCGTTTCAGCCAATGCTCGGCGCCCGACCCATTGGGCCGAGGCCTCATCCCCCAGAACCGACCCCCACCCCCCGGCGAAACGCATTGCGCCGTGTATTTGGATGGCAAGGAAGGATCCGGTTCCGCAATGTGCAATCAAGCCATCTTGCGCGCCCAATGCCCCGCGCACTGCGGCGGGCCGGTCATCTTCGACCCGCGCGCAGGTTAACCCCAACGCATCCCGCAGCCGCTGCGCAATCTGCTTGTCAGTAACGCCCGCCAGACCGACATAGGCCGGAAAATCCAGCATCTTGGCCCCTAGAACACCAATTCGATCCGACACCTGATCTAAACCCGACCGAATCTGCACAAGCGCGCCATCAAAATCGGTTGAGACATTGGCCGCTCCGGTCTCGACGGAATGGACCACGCCATTAATCATACAGGCAACACGACATCGCGTTCCCCCACCATCAACAGCCAAAACGGCGTTATTCCGAGACTCAGTCATGACAATACCATTATAATACCTTTAAGCTCCGTGAAAGCCCTAATTCGTGAATATTGGCTCGTAAAGACGAAAAAAATGCCTGAACAACGCGACAAAATTGGAAGAAAATAAAATCTGGACAAGTGGTATTAAATAGGTATTGTATATGCAGAACCGGGGAGGATTCTCTTGACGCTGCCGCCTACAGAACAACTGCATCCTGATGCCGAACACTTGACCCAAGGCGACTTGGCTATAGCTGCACGCGCGCTGGCCGAGGGTCAGATCGCTGCCGCCGCGGTCGTTCGCGACGCTTTGGGCTGCATCGCTCAAGGGGCCGCAGCGATGGCGGAAACCATACGCGGCGAAGGTGTGCTGCACTATGTGGCCGCCGGATCATCCGGCCTGATGGCCGCAGCCGATGCGCAGGAATTGGGCGGCACATTCTCGATCCCGCCTGCCCGTCTGCGCATTCACATGGCTGGCGGCCTGCCCACCGGGGTCGAGATGCCCGGCGACTCGGAAGACGCAACCGAAGGCTTGAAACAGGCGCTGAGTACAATCGAGGCCAAGGACACAGTGATCGCGGTTTCCGCAAGCGGGTCTACGCCCTACACTTTGGCCGCCGTGAATATCGCCCGCGCGCAGGGGGCGACTGTAATTGGGATCGCCAACAACGCAGACAGCCCTTTGTTGTTGGGCGCGGACATTCCAGTTCTTCTAGCCACGCCGCCCGAACTGATTTCGGGCTCTACACGCATGGGTGCTGGCACAGCGCAAAAGATTGCATTGAACATGCTGTCCTCGCTGATGGCGGTCGAACTTGGTCACGTGCATCGTGGCATGATGGTCAATTTGCGCTCCGACAATCACAAGCTGAGGGCACGCGCCGCCGGAATCGTTGCCCGGATCGCAGAAGTGGATACTGCCACCGCGCAACAGGCGTTGGACACCGCGCACGGGGACGTGAAACCCGCCATTCTTATTGCCGCCAAAGCCCTGTCACTGGACGAGGCACATGTACGCCTTCGGGCGACAAACGGACTCATGAATGTCGCACTGGCACGGGACTGAAACCTAAAAAACGGGAGAGAGAGAAATGAAACACAGAAACCTGAAGATAGCCTTGCTGGGTACGACCCTGATGGCGACAACCGCTTATGCAGAAGACGTGACGCTAACGATCGAAAGTTGGCGCAACGATGACCTGACCCTGTGGCAGGAGCAGATCATTCCGGCGTTCGAAGCACAGTACCCTGGAATCAAGGTGGAATTCACGCCATCCGCCCCGGCAGAATACAACGCTGTTCTCAATTCCAAGCTTGACGCGGGCTCGGCTGGCGACCTGATCACCTGCCGCCCGTTCGACGCCTCGCTGGCGCTGTATGAGGCGGGCCACCTGTCCGATCTGTCCTCGGTCGAAGCGATGAGCAATTTCTCGGACGTTGCGAAATCGGCCTGGCAGACCGACGATGGTTCGGTCACTTTCTGCGTGCCGATGGCCTCGGTGATCCACGGTTTCATCTACAATAAAGAGGCCTTTGCCGAGCTGGGCATCGAAGTTCCCACCACCGAGGACGAGTTCTTTGCCGCGCTGGAAAAGATCAAGGAAGACGGCACCTACATCCCGCTGGCCATGGGTACGAATGATCAGTGGGAAGCCGCCACGATGGGCTACAACAACATCGGCCCGAACTACTGGAAGGGTGAGGAAGGCAGACAAGCCCTGATCGCCGGTGAGCAAAAGCTGACAGATGAGCCGTGGACAGCGCCTTTCGCAACCCTTGCCCGCTGGGCAGAGTATATGGGTGATGGGTTTGAGGCGCAGACCTATCCCGACAGCCAGAACATTTTCACACTTGGCCGCGCCGCCATTTATCCGGCCGGATCGTGGGAGATTTCGGGCTTTAACGCGCAGGCCGATTTCGAAATGGGTGCCTTCAAGCCGCCTGTTCGCAGTGCAGGAGACACGTGCTACATCTCGGACCACACTGATATCGGAATTGGAATGAACGCCGCCACGGAACACCCCGAGGCCGCCGAAACCTTCCTGACCTGGGTTGCAAGCCCCGAATTTGCTGAGATTTTCGGCAACGCCCTGCCGGGTTTTTTCCCGCTGTCCAGCACTCCGGTCGAATTGCAGGACCCGTTGGCCAAGGAAATCGCAGAGTGGCGGGACGAGTGTGAGTCCACCATCCGCTCGACCTATCAAATTCTGTCGCGCGGAACACCGAACCTTGAGAATGAGACCTGGGGCGCGTCGGTTGCTGCGATCAAGGGTGCCAAGTCGCCCGAGGAACTGGGTGCTGAGCTGCAGGAAGGCCTTTCCAGCTGGTACGCGCCGCACCAGTAACGCATGACCCAACCTACTCGGGCGGCGCGGGTCGCCCGGGTACTCCTGACAACCCTTTGAAAGCGATACCATGAACCGCCCACGCTTCCGCTGGCATATCGTCGTGTTTCTTGCACCTGCCGTGCTTGTCTACACCGCAGTGATGATTTTTCCGCTGTTCAACACGCTTCGGCTGGCGCTGTACACCGAGGTCGATCAGAGCCGGGTGTTCGTCGGATTGCAAAACTTTCAGACGTTGTTTTTTGACCCGATCTGGTCCAAGCAGTTCTGGAACGCGCTGGGAAACAACTTCTGGTTTTTCCTGATCCACATGCTTGTTCAGAACCCCATCGGCATCGCGTTGGCTGCACTGCTCAGCCACCCGCGCCTGCGGCTTGCGGCGCTGTATCGGTCAGCGATCTTTATCCCCACGATCCTGAGCTTTGTGATCGTAGGGTTCGCATGGAAACTGATCCTGTCACCGATCTGGGGCATCGCGCCTTCGATGCTGGACGCGATCGGTCTGAAATCCCTTTTTGCGCCGTGGTTGGGGAAAGAAGAATACGCGCTGACCACGCTGGCGCTGATTTCGGTTTGGCAGTTCGTCGGTATTCCGATGATGCTGATCTATGCCGCCCTGCTGACCATTCCCGAGGAAATCCTTGAGGCCGGCGAGATCGACGGTATCACCGGCGCAGCGGCTTTCTGGAAGATCAAGCTGCCTTTGATCCTTCCCTCGATCGGCATTATCTCAATCCTTACTTTCGTAGGAAATTTCAACGCGTTCGACCTGATCTATGCAGCGCAGGGCGCGCTGGCCGGACCTGATTTTTCAACCGATATTCTGGGCACATTCATGTACCGCACGTTCTTTGGCTTCCAGTTGCAACTGGGTGATCCGCATATGGGATCAGCTATCGCAGGGGCCATGTTCGCGATCATCCTGGTCGGTGTCTGCATCTACCTATTCGGCATCCAGACCCGGATGCGCCGCTATCAACTGTGAGGGTCCAGTGATGAACAAAGCACGCCACAACCCCCTAAACACCGCCGCGATGCACGGAGCGTTGATCCTGTACACGCTGATCGCGCTTTTCCCGGTCTTCGTCATCCTGATCAACAGCTTCAAATCCCGCCGTGCGATCTTTCGCGAGCCTTTGGCCTTGCCCAGCGCCGACAGCTTCTCACTGGTCGGGTACGAGACGGTGATGAAACAGGGGGATTTCTTCCTGTATTTCCAGAACTCAATGATCGTTACTGTTGCGTCATTATTCTTTGTTTTGCTGTTCGGGGCCATGGCGGCCTACGCCTTGTCGGAGTACCGGTTCAAGGGCAACCTTGTGATGGGCCTTTATCTTGCATTGGGGATCATGATTCCGATCCGCATCGGCACCGTCGCGATCCTTGAGATGATGGTTGCAACCGGGTTTGTGAACACGCTCTGGGCATTGATCCTTGTGTACACGGCGCAAGGGTTGCCGTTGGCGGTGTTCATCCTGTCCGAATTCATGCGGCAGGTGAGTGACGACCTGAAAAACGCCGGCCGGATCGACGGCCTGTCGGAATACACGATCTTTTTCCGGCTGGTTCTGCCTTTGGTCCGGCCTGCGATGGCGACGGTTGCCGTGTTCAACATGATCCCGATCTGGAATGACTTGTGGTTCCCGCTGATCCTTGCCCCAGCCGAGGAAACCAAGACGCTGACGCTGGGCAGTCAGGTCTTTATCGGTCAGTTCGTAACCGACTGGAACGCGGTTCTGTCGGCCCTGTCGATGGCAATCCTGCCGGTGCTTGTCCTCTACGTCATCTTCTCGCGTCAACTGATCCGAGGCATCACGTCAGGAGCTGTCAAATGACCAAAGTTCTGATCGCTGGCCTTGGCAATATGGGGCTGAGCCACGCCTTGGCCCATCACAACCACCCGGACGCAGAAATCGTCGGGCTGGTGAACCGATCCGGTCGTGTGGATCACCCTGACCTCGCAGGCTATCGCACCTATTCTGATTTCGAGGCCGCGCTGGCCGAGACTAACCCCGATCTGGTCGTGATCGCCACCTATTCTGACAGCCACGCGGATTTCGCCTGCGCCGCAATGGAGGCTGGCGCGCATGTATTCGTGGAAAAGCCCTTGGCGACCAACGTGGCGGATGCGCGGCGCGTGGTGGAAACCGCCACACGGCTGAATCGAAAGCTGGTGGTCGGCTATATCCTACGCCACCACCCCTCATGGATACGCCTGATTACTGAGGCGCGCGATTTGGGTGGACCATATGTTTTCCGCCTAAACCTGAACCAACAATCCTCGGGTGCGGAGTGGGAAACGCACAAGGCACTCATGCAAACGACCTCACCCATCGTAGATTGCGGCGTTCACTATGTTGATGTGATGTGCCAGATCACAGACGCGCAGCCTGTCCGCGTGCATGGGATGGGTCTGCGCCTGTCTGACGAGATCGCCCCGGACATGTACAACTATGGACAGTTTCAGGTGATCTTCGAGGATGGATCAGTCGGCTGGTACGAGGCGGGCTGGGGTCCGATGATGTCGGAAACCGCATTCTTTGTGAAAGACATCGTCTCGCCCAACGGGTCGGTTTCGATCACGGACGGGAACAAGGGCGCGTCGGCTGATATCGACGGACACACCAAGGTCGGCGGCTTGCTGGTTCATACCCCACAGGGCGACCGCACCATCGAAATGCCGGATGAGCCCGGCCATCAGGAACTCTGCGATGCCGAACAGGCCTATATGCTGCGCGCCATCGCCGAAGATATCGATCTGACACGCCATATGAATGACGCTGTCCAATCCCTCGCCATTTGTTTGGCCGCGGATGAAAGCATCCGCACCGGCCAGCCCGTTTCCCTTGAGGAGCCCGCAAAATGACTGCCTTGACCCTGACCAACGTGAACAAGTCCTTTGGAAACGTGCATGTTTTGAAAGACATCACACTTGAAGTGGAAGAAGGCGAATTTGTCGTCTTTGTTGGCCCCTCGGGCTGTGGCAAGTCCACCCTGTTGCGCGTGATCGCGGGGCTTGAGGATGCGTCCTCGGGCGAGATCAATATTGACGGACAGCAGGTTAATCTGGTGCCGCCGTCCAAACGTGGGATCGCCATGGTATTCCAAAGCTATGCGCTCTACCCCCATCTCAGCGTGCGCGGGAATATGACGCTGGCCCTGAAGCAGGAAAGACAGCCCAAAGCAGTGATTGAGGAACGCGTGGCCAAGGCCAGCCGCATGCTGAACCTTGAACCCTATCTGGATCGATATCCGTCTGAACTGTCCGGCGGTCAGCGGCAGCGCGTGGCTATCGGGCGCGCCATCGTGCGCGAACCCAAGTTGTTTTTGTTTGACGAGCCGCTTTCCAATCTGGACGCGGCGCTGCGGATGAACACGCGGATAGAGATCGCAAACCTGCACCGGGCGCTGGATGCCTCGATGATCTATGTGACCCACGATCAGACCGAAGCGATGACGCTGGCCGATAAGATCGTCGTGCTGCGCGATGGGAGGGTTGAACAGATCGGCAGCCCGATGGAGCTTTACAACAACCCGGTCAATCAGTTCGTCGCGGGGTTTCTGGGCTCACCTTCTATGAATTTCCTGCCCGAGGGGCTTTTGCAGGGCGGCGGTCAAACCACCATCGGTATCCGCCCCGAAGACCTGTTTCTGTCAGATGACGGCCCATTGGTTGCACGGGTCAGTCACGTGGAAAAACTGGGCGGAGATACAAATGTAATCGCCAAGGTCAACGACCATGCCGTAACTGCACGCTTGTTTGGACAGCATTCAATTTCCGAAGGTCAGGAACTGCGCTTTGCCTATGCTGCGGACAAAGCCTATCGGTTTGATACGGAAGGGCACCGTTTAGGCTAAGTGTCTATGATTATTCGTTTTTCACAACGCGATCTCTGAAAGTTTCGCTACAACCCCGGACCTTTGCCGAGGGGGCAAAGCATCTTTCCGTTCGTCGCATTCTGGCATTTGGCAAATCTAAGCATATTTTTTACAGGGTTGTTATCAAGGCGTCACAATCCCGCCCTATGTCCGTCTCATCTTTTTTCAGACAGCCAGGAGCCATCCGTGAAAAACGTTGATCTCACTAATATGTCCGCCGACGACTGGGACGAGCTGCATTTCCCCCGCCCCGAAGAAAATGACTTTGACCGCGTTGTTGAACGCGCAATATCGCGTCGTAGTTTTTTGGGCGGCGTGCTGGCCTTTGGGTCGGGCGCCGCAGCCATGGGTGCCGGCCTTTTGGGGTCGACCGCAGCCCACGCCATCAGCGCCTCGCGCTTTGCTTTCACTCCGATCCCAGCACAGACAGACGGTGCCGTTCATGTGCCCGAAGGGTATGAGTGGAAAATGCTGATGCGCTGGGGCGACCCGCTGTTCGCGGCGGCCGATGGATATGACGTCACCGATGGTGGCCCGGTCGAGAATTCCGACATGGTTTTCGGCGAAAACACTGATGGTATGGAGACCTTTTCGTTCAAGGGTCATGAGCTGATTGCAATCAACCATGAATATCCGAACCGCAAGATCAACTTGCCCGCCGCGCAGGAAGGTGTCCCGGCCAGTGCCGATGATGTTCTGAAATTCCAGAACATTCAGGGCGTGACCGTTATGGAGATTACCGAAGGTGTCGACGGATGGTCGGTCGTCAAGGACAGCCGCTTCAACCGCCGTATTCACCACAATACCCCGATGAAGATCGTAGGTCCGGCTGCCGGGCATGATCTGCTAAAGACCAAGGCCGATCCAACCGGCACCGCATCGCTGGGCACCATGAACAACTGCGGTTCGGGCAAGACGCCGTGGGGCACCTATCTGACCTGTGAAGAGAACTTTAACGGCTACTTCGGCTCGACCGATGAAAACGCCAGCTACGACCCGAAAGTTGCGGATGGCTACAAGCGTTACGGCATCAAGGCTGAAAGCTGGAACGGCTACGAATTGTTTGATCCGCGTTTTGACACGTCGAAGAACCCGAATGAGCCACACCGCGCGGGCTGGATCGTGGAAATCGACCCGACAAAACCGGACAGCACGCCGGTCAAGCACACCGGTCTGGGCCGTTTCAAACACGAAAATGCCGAGGTGACACTGGCCGCTGACGGTCGCGTGGTCGTCTACATGGGCGATGATGAGCGCGGCGAATACTTGTTCAAATTTGTCTCAAATGGCACCTATCAACCGGGTGCTGAGACCGAGAGCCTGCTGAATGACGGAACGCTTTATGTCGCCAAGTTCAACGACGACGCGACCGGCGAATGGCTGCCCCTGACCCCGGAAACCACCGGTATGGACGCGGCCGAGATTCTGATTTTCACTCGTATGGCTGCATCGGCTGCGGGTGGAACGACGATGGACCGTCCCGAATGGGTGGCATCAAGCCCGGTCGCGGTCGAAGCTTACTGCTGCCTGACCAACAACAAGAATCGCGGTGTAAAACCCAACGCCGGTGGCGACGACACCGCAGTCAACGGACCCAACCCGCGAGAGGCCAACAAGTATGGTCAGATCGTGCGCTGGCGTCCGTCGAATGACGATCATGCCTCTGAGAGCTTTGACTGGGATCTTTATGTCATGGCGGGCAATCCGGCGGTGTATTCCGATGAGCGCGCCGGATCGGCAAATGTCAACGAAGGCAACCTGTTCAACTCGCCTGACGGCATGACCATCGACTCAACCGGCCTGGTCTGGATTCAGACGGACGGCAACGATGACAACGAAGAAGACTTCGCTGGCAACGGCAACAACCAGATGTTGGTCGGCGACCCGGTCACGGGCGAAATCGCTCGTTTCATGACCGGACCGAATGGCTGTGAGGTCACAGGTCTGGCCTGGTCAACCGATCTGAGGACTATGTTTGTTGGCATTCAGCACCCGGGCAGCAACTGGCCAGATGGCGGTACGCCGCGGTCGGCGGTGATTGCGATCAAGCGTTCTGACAACGGTCTGGTTGGTTAAGCCGATCTAAAACGCCCTCAAGCTGAGCAGCTTTGGGGGCGTTTTTTCATTAGATATCCTGACCGGGCGGCTCCAATGGTCCGCCCGTCGCCAGCAGGTGACGTTCCGATAGCCACGGGTTCAGCTCCAATGCATCGCTCAAAGCCTCCCGCGCCTCTTCAATCCGTCGCAAACCCAACAGGGTCAGCGCGCGGCCACTTATGGCAGCAACGTGGTTCGGGGACAGCTCAATGGCCTTGTCCAGATCGGGCAATGCAGCTTTAAAGTCGTGCCGCAAATAATTTGCAAATGCGCGCTGATTGTACCCTTCGGCGTAAGACGGGCAATAAGCGATCAGCTTGTTGAAATCTTCAATCGCACCCGACAAGTCCGATGCTCTGAGGCGCGACATGCCCCGGTCCAGCGCAGCCTGTGCACTTTCATCCGGCGCGTCGGCCCAGAATTCCCACAATTGGCTCGACAGAGCGCGGGCAGCCTGTTCAGTGTCGGCCTGTTGGATTTGCGCCAACACGCCGCTGATGTCATCGGTATGATCCGGGGCGGCGGGGCAATCCTGAGCAGTCGCGGCTGAGGACACGATGAGAAGGATTGAGGCGACGGCGATCTGTTTCATACACCAAAGGTGACGCCGCCAGCTCATTCGTCAACCCATCCCATCAAGCGCCCCTGAAACGCCTGTTTCTTTCACGGCCTCCATCGCCACAAAAGTTGACGTGTTGGCGACATGCGGAAGGGACGAAATCTTTTCAGCCAGAACCGCGCGGTATTCCGACATCGAGCCTGTTCGGATTTTCAGCAGATAGTCGAAATTCGATGCAATCATATGAGCTTGCTCGATCTCAGCCACTTTGCGCACCGCTGCATTAAACTCGGCCAGTGCCTTTTCGCGCGTGTCGGTCAGGCGGACCTCGACAAAGGCTACATGGTCCAGCCCGAGGCGGATTGGGTCAAGCAAAGCACGGTAACCGGCGATGATCCCTTCGGACTCAAGCCTTTTAACGCGCGCTTGAGTTGGCGATTTCGACAATCCGATGCGCCGTGCAAGATCAGCGACCGAGATGCGCCCATCCTCGGCCAGAATCTTCAGGATCAAACGGTCAAACCGATCCAGATCGGGACGGTTCATTTGCATTGCCACTCCTCGAAATTTCAGGTCAATCGCCTGTCAGAATCGAGATTTAAACCGACTGTCCTGAAAAATCGACTGTATACTTTACAAAAGCCCGGAGGATACATGACACACAGCCTGCGCACGCATATCGACGGTCAGACCTATGCCGATCAGTCCGCCATTCTGGATCATTTGTTCAAGCAGGCCGACCTGTCCAAGGCCGACCGCGCCGCCATTTGCGCATCTGCAGCGCAGTTGGTGCGCGACATCCGCTCTAGCACCTCGCCCGGAATGATGGAGGTATTCCTTGCAGAATACGGCCTGTCCACGGACGAGGGCGTCGCGTTGATGTGTCTGGCCGAGGCGCTGTTACGCGTGCCTGACGCCGACACGATCGACGCGTTGATCGAAGATAAGATCGCACCGTCAGACTGGGGCAAACATCTTGGCCGCTCGTCGTCTTCGCTGGTCAATGCATCGACCTGGGCGCTGATGCTGACGGGCAAGGTGCTGGATGAGGGGAAAACCTCTCCGGTCAGCGCGCTGCGAGGGGCGATCAAACGGTTGGGAGAGCCCGTTATTCGTACCGCTGTGGGCCGCGCGATGAAGGAAATGGGGCGGCAATTCGTTCTCGGCGAATCTATCCAGTCCGCTATGGACCGCGCCCGCGGGATGGAGGCAAAGGGATACACCTATTCCTACGACATGCTGGGCGAAGCTGCACGCACCGAGGCCGACGCGGCCCGCTATCACCTGTCTTACTCGCGCGCGATAGCGGCGATTGCGGACGCCTGCACCCATGACGACATCCGCGCAAATCCGGGGATATCGGTGAAATTGTCAGCCCTGCATCCGCGCTATGAATTGGCGCAGGAAAAACGGGTGATGGACGAGCTGGTCCCTCGACTGCGCGCGCTGTGCCTGCTAGCCAAGGCCGCCGGGATGGGATTGAACGTAGACGCCGAAGAAGCCGACCGCCTTTCACTGTCCCTACAGGTGATCGAGGCGGTGATGGCCGAACCTGCACTGTCCGGGTGGCACGGTTTCGGGATCGTTGTTCAGGCATATGGCCCGCGCGCCGGAATCGTGCTTGATACACTGTATGAAATGGCCGCGCGGCATGATCGGCAACTGATGGTGCGGCTGGTCAAGGGCGCTTATTGGGATACCGAGATCAAGCGCGCCCAAGTCGAAGGCGTCGATGGCTTTCCTGTGTTCACACAAAAGGCGGTCACTGATGTCTCGTATATCGCCAATGTGCGCAAACTGTTGGGCATGACAGACCGGATTTACCCCCAGTTCGCGACCCATAATGCCCACACAGTCAGTGCCATTTTGCATATGGCCGACGGGCAACCGTTCGAATTTCAGCGGCTGCACGGAATGGGCGAGACCTTGCATCGTATTGTGAAGGATCAAAGCAAGACGCGCTGCCGTATCTACGCGCCGGTAGGGGCGCATCGGGACCTACTGGCCTATCTGGTGCGGCGACTGCTGGAGAACGGCGCGAACTCGTCTTTCGTGAACCAAATTGTGGACGAGAATGTGCCACCGGAAACGGTGGCTGCAGATCCATTCGACGCAATCCATAAGCCGAAACCGCCCCTGACAACTGGCCCCGAATTGTTTCAGCCCGAGCGGCCAAATTCCAAGGGGTTCGACCTGCATCATACACCCACGCTTGACAAGATCGACGCCGCCCGTGATGCATTTCGCGCGCATCAGTGGTACGCGCAACCGCTCTTGTCGGAAAAGGCGCATCCAGAGGCTGACCAGCCCATTCTGAATCCGGCGCAACCCTTGGATCGACCCGGCGCAGTTGCCCCGGCCAGCGCGCGCGATGTTGAGCTGGCTCTTGCCTCTGCCTGCCCCTGGCAATCCCCCGCGGTCGAGCGTGCACGGATATTGAACAAGGCTGCCGACCTCTATGAGGACCATTTCGGCGAGTTGTTCGCCCTTCTGGCCCGTGAGGCGGGTAAATCCGTTCCCGATGCAGTTGCTGAACTGCGTGAGGCGGTCGATTTCTTACGCTATTACGCGGCAAATATCCCCGATGCTGAACCGGCAGGTACTTTTACCTGCATCAGCCCATGGAACTTCCCACTGGCGATTTTCACTGGCCAGATCTCGGCCGCTTTGGCAACTGGCAATGCGGTTCTGGCCAAGCCTGCTCCGCAGACGCCGCTGATCGCGCATCGGGCTGTGCAACTGATGCACGAGGCCGGAGTACCGCGCGACGCGCTGCAACTGCTTCCCGGTGGCCCGTCGGTCGGGGCCGCGCTGACATCTGATCCGCGCGTGTCGGGGGTGGCCTTTACCGGATCAACCGCCACCGCCCTGAAGATCCGCGCGGCGATGGCCGAGCATATGCAGCCGGGCACGCCCCTGATCGCGGAAACAGGCGGATTGAACGCAATGATCGTGGATAGCACCGCCCTGCCCGAGCAAGCTGTGCAAGCCATCATCGAAAGCGCGTTTCAGTCGGCGGGGCAGCGATGCTCAGCCTTGCGGTGCCTTTACGTACAGGAAGATATCGCCAAAGATCTGCTGACCATGCTGACCGGCGCGATGGAGGCGCTGACGGTCGGTGACCCTTGGCATTTGTCAACCGATTGCGGCCCGGTGATTGACGGGGATGCCCGTCAGGGTATTGCGGATCACATTGCGCAGGCACGGGCGAAGGGACAGGTCCTCAAAGAACTGAATACGCCGCCCGAGGGGACTTTCATCGCGCCAACCTTGATTGAAATCCCCGGCATTGCCGCGTTGGAGCGTGAAGTCTTTGGCCCTGTCCTGCATGTTGCACGGTTCAAGGCATCTGAAATTGATCAGGTCATTGCAGATATCAACGCCACCGGCTATGGGCTGACCTTCGGCTTGCACACGCGCATCGACGACCGCGTGCAGCACATCACCGAAGCCGTTCATGCGGGCAACATCTACGTCAATCGCAACCAGATTGGGGCAATTGTCGGATCGCAACCCTTCGGTGGTGAGGGTCTGTCAGGCACCGGCCCCAAGGCGGGCGGACCCAATTACATGACACGGTTCTGCAAGCCGGATCGCCAAAACAGTGCCGCAGATTGGGACAGCACGATGAGCACGCTACCCACCCCACAGGAGCGAGCCATTGGGGTGCGCACCCAATCCTTGCCCGGCCCAACGGGCGAGTCCAACCGGCTAAGCGAATTCCCTCGCGCGCCGCTTCTGTGTATGGGGCCGGGTGCTGATGCTGCACAGGCGCAGGCCAAAGCGGTCGAAGCTTTAGGCGGCGCCGCCATCCGGGCAACTGGCATGATCGACCTGCACAGGTTGGAAAACGTCACCGGAGTCTCGGGCGTACTGTGGTGGGGGGACGAAGATACCGCGCGTGAAATCGAACGTCATCTGGCCCGTCGCACGGGGCCAATCCTGCCGCTGATCCCCGGTCAGCCCGACCGCGCGCGCGTTATCGGAGAGCGTCACGTTTGCGTCGACACCACCGCCGCGGGTGGAAACCCGGCCTTGCTTGGCGGTGCGGCGTAACAGGACCTTGACGCTGGGCCGGGAAAAGCCCAGCGTCGCCCCATGTTTCCGATCCGTGACCATAACCCTTCGGGGCGCACGCCCTATGTCGTCTACCTGCTAATGGCCGCCAATATCCTGATTTTCTTCAGCTATGTCGGGATCATGGAGAACGCACGACTGATCAATCAGCTGTATTTTGACTACGCGATCATTCCAGCCCGGATTACCGATGGCTTCGCTTTCGAAACACTGGTGACCTCGATGTTCCTACACGGTGGATGGATGCATCTGGCGGGTAACATGCTGTTTTTGTGGATTTTCGGCGATAATCTTGAAGATGAGATGGGGCACCTGCCCTTTTTATTGTTCTACATGGCCGCAGGTATTGGCGCGGGTCTGATCCACATTGCCACCGCACCGGGTTCCGTCGTGCCGACCATTGGCGCATCCGGCGCGATCGCAGGGGTGATGGGGGGGTATCTGCTTCTTTTCCCCAAAGCCCGCGTGGACGTCCTGCTGATCCTGATCGTTTACTTTCGCGTTTTCACAATCCCGGCGTTTATCATGTTGGGCCTTTGGCTTGGCATCCAGTTCATTGGCAGCCTGGCCAGCAACCCTGACGCGGGCGGGGTCGCCTATTGGGCGCATACGGGTGGTTTCTTTGTGGGTCTGCTGCTGTGCATCCCCCTTTGGCTGAAACGCGGCGGACCGGGGTTTTGGAGCCGTACCCACGGCCATCCACCCCACCCCGAGCACAAATACCCGCTGACACAATCCCGCATACCCAAAATCCCGCGTAAATAGGTGCTAACCCTTCGACTTTTTCGGCAATCGGCCACCACTTAGCTCTGTGATCTCCTGCGCTGCACGGCTGACCAAGGCACCCAGCCCCGCTGCGCGGTCTTGGCTGAACCGGACAGAAGGACCCGACACAGAAACACCCGCACATGGTTCGCCGCGGTCATTGAAGATTGCTGCACCGATACAGGACATCCCCTCGTAGCGTTCCTGATGGTCATGCGACCAACCCCGCACGCGCGTTTTCGCCAGATCCGCCCGCAGCCCTTCGTCGGGCAATAACGTATAAGTCGTAAAACGCTCGGCGTCCGCCGACATCACCTTGCCTAACGCTGACTCACTCATCGCGGACAGGATCGCCTTGCCAGTGCCAGAGGCATACATAGGCGTCCGTGCGCCAGGCGGAAAAAACGCACGGATCGGATTGGGTGTTTCGACCTGCCCGACAAAGACAACCTCGGCACCATCCGGCACGGCAAGATTCGCCGTTTCACCGCTATCCTCCATCAATCGCCGCAGAATAGGACGCCCAACTTCAATCACGCTATTCCGGCGCAGGAACGAGGCACCAGAGCGATAAGCCTCAACCCCGATCATCCATTCCTGCCGGTCATCATCAAAGGCGGCAAAACTATGCTTTTGCAATGTCGCCAGAATGCGGTGCGTGGTGGCCGTTGGAACATCTACCTCTCGGGCCAGATCGCTGAGCACGGCCCGCTCCATCCGGGCCAAGGTGGTCAGAACGTTCAGCGCCCGATCCAGTGACTGCATGGTCCCGGCCGAGCTTTCCTTGAACAGCGATTTGGGTCTGCCGCGCGGTCTTTTCCGAGTTTCCATCGTTGGCTTCTCCATTTTCCGTCGCGGTAATTTTCTTACCGATGATCTTCACCGCAAAAGTGAAAAACAAAAAGTTTTTTATTATCATATCGCTAGCATTTAAAATCAATAAATGAAAATATTTTTCAAGAAAATTGCAAAAAGGAACCGAGTTCATCACACTCAGGCCAAAGCAAAGGATGTAGTGATGTCCAATCAGAACCCGGTTTTTATTCCCGGCCCCACAAATATTCCTGATCGGCTGCGTTTGGCGATGCAGGTCCAGACGCAAGACCACCGCGCGCCCGATTTTGTGAACACGCTTGCACCCGTTCTTGAGGGTACCAAAAAGGTATTCGGATCAGCCTCTGGCCAGATCATTACCTTTCCAGCCAGCGGAACCGGAGGATGGGAGGCTGCAGTGACCAATACGCTCAGCCCCGGTGATACGGTTCTGGTGGCGCGTTACGGAATGTTCAGCCATCGCTGGATTGACTTGTGCCAACGGCATGGTCTGGATGTGCGGATTATCGAATGCGCCTGGGGCAGCGGCGCCCCGGCGGATCAGTTCGCCAACGCTCTGGCTTCGGACACGGCTCATCAGATCAGGGCGGTTCTGGTGACACATAATGAGACGGCAACCGGCGTGCGTTCGGATATTTCGGCAGTGCGCAAGGCGATGGATGCCAGCGACCATCCGGCGATGCTGTATGTGGATTGTGTCAGTTCGCTTGCCTCGATGCCGTTTGCGTTCGATGACTGGGGCGTTGATATCGCGGTGTCGGGTTCGCAAAAGGGTTTCATGCTGGCAACAGGCATGGCGATCCTATGCGTCAGTCCCAAGGCGCTGGCGGCGATTGAGACCGCCAAGCTGCCGCGTACTTTCTTTGACTTTCGCGACATGATGAACGCCAACGCATCGGGCGGGTTCCCTTATACCCCACCACTGCAACTAATTTTTGGAATGCGCGAAAGCCTTAACATGCTGTTCGAGGAAGGCTTGGACAACGTTTATGCACGCCACTCCCGGCTGGCCGAAGGTGTACGAAAAGCCACTGCCGCATGGGGGCTGGATCTGGTTGCGCAATCGCCCGAGCTTTACTCGGATACGGTCAGCGCGATCTTTGTGCCCGAGGGCTTCGACAGCAATGCCCTGACCGATCACGCCTTTAACGCCTATGGCGTCAGCTTTGGCGTCGGCTTGGGTGAGATGAACGGCAAAGCCTTCCGCATCGGTCACTTGGGCAGTCTGACGGATGTCATGGTTCTAAGTGGTCTGGCCACGATCGAGATGGCGATGGCCGATCTGGATTACCCGATCGACCTCGGCAGCGGTGTTGCGGCGGCGCAGGAGTATTTCCGCTCGGGGCGCACGACCCCCATGAAAACCGCGGCATGAGGAGAAGCCCGATGTTGGACGCACTGACCACAGCCGATAGCCTGACCCTCGCCGATATGCGAGAGGCGCACGACCGTATCCGGCCCAATATCAACCGTACACCCGTGCTACGCTCGGACTATCTGGACGATCTGACCGGCGCGCGGCTGTTTTTCAAATGCGAAAACTTTCAGGAGGCCGGAGCCTTCAAGGTGCGCGGTGCTTGCAACGCGGTCTTTGGCCTGGATGAGGCGGCCGCCAAACGCGGTGTGGCCACCCATTCCTCGGGCAATCACGCGCTTAGCCTGTCTTACGCGGCCAGCCGGCGTGGTATTCCCTGCAACGTGGTCATGCCGCGAACGGCGCCACAGGCCAAAAAGGACGCTGTGCGCCGTTATGGTGGGATTATCACCGAATGCGAGCCCTCGACCACCTCGCGCGAGGCGGTGTTTGCCGAGGTACAGGCGCGCACGGGGGGTGAGTTCGTACACCCCTATAACGACCCGCGCGTGATCGCAGGCCAAGCGACCTGTTCGGCCGAGTTGCTGGAACAGACCGATGGTCTGGAGGCGGTGGTCGCGCCTATCGGCGGCGGTGGCATGATCTCGGGCACTTGCCTGACGCTTTCAAACCTTGCGCCCGACGTAACGATATATGCCGCAGAACCCGAACAGGCTGACGACGCCTATCGCAGCTTTAAAGCGGGTCATATCATCGCCGACGATGCGCCGAACACCATCGCGGATGGCCTAAAGGTGCCGCTAAGGGAAAACACGTGGCACTTTGTGTCGAACTTCGTCAGCGAAATACACACCGCCAGCGAAGACGAGATTGTCGCAGCGATGAAAACCACATGGAAGCACCTGCGCATCGTGATGGAGCCCAGCAGCGCCGTGCCGCTGGCAACGATCCTGAAGCACCCCGAGGTGTTCAAAGGCAAGCGCGTCGGCGTGATCATCACCGGCGGCAACGTGGATCTGGACAAATTGCCCTGGACCCGGGGTTGAGGAGGAAAACATGAACAAGCCCCTAAACATCGAACAGCTAGAGGTCGGCTTTGACATACCCGCCGCCATCGGCATGGACGCATCCGAAATCCAGACACCCGCGTTGGTCCTGGATCTGGACGCACTGGAACGCAACATCAAGAAAATGGGTGACTATGCCAAAGCCCACGGTATGCGCCACCGGGTGCACGGCAAGATGCACAAATCCGTCGATGTGGCGCGGCTTCAGGTCGAACTTGGCGACGCGTGCGGTATCTGCTGCCAGAAAGTGTCAGAGGCCGAAGTTTTTGCCCGTGGTGGTATCAAGGACATTCTGGTCTCGAACCAGGTGCGCGATGCGGTCAAAATCGACAGGCTTGCGCAAATGCCCAAGCTGGGTGCCCGGACGATCTGTTGTGTCGACGATATAGACAATGTGTCCGACCTGTCCGAGGCCGCGCAGCGCCATGGCACCCAGATCGAATGTCTTGTCGAAATCGACTGCGGTGCGGGTCGCTGTGGTGTGACCACCACGCCTGACGTCATCGCCATCGCCAAGGCTATCGACGCGGCCCCGGGCCTGAAGTTTGCAGGTATCCAAGCCTATCAGGGTGCGATGCAGCACTTGGATTTGTACGAAGACCGCAAGGCCAGGATCGACATCGCCGTAGCGCAGGTAAAGGACGCTGTAGACGGGTTGAAAACCGAAGGGTTGGAATGCGATATCGTCGGCGGTGGTGGCACCGGGTCTTACTACTTCGAAAGCACCTCGGGCGTTTACAACGAGCTCCAGTGCGGCTCTTACGCGTTTATGGATGCCGATTATGGCCGCATTCTGGACAAGGACGGCAACCGGATCGACCGGGGTGAGTGGGAAAACGCCTTCTTTATCCTCACCACCGTCATGAGCCATGCCAAAGCGGACAAAGCTATCGTGGATGCCGGTCTCAAGGCGCAATCGGTGGACAGTGGGCTGCCGGTGGTCTTTGGGCGAACGGATGTGGAATACGTCAAATGCTCGGACGAGCACGGCGTAGTCGCCGACCCCGACGGCGTTCTGAGGATCAATGAAAAGTTGCATTTGGTGCCAGGCCACTGCGACCCGACCGCCAATGTCCATGACTGGTACGTGGGTGTGCGTGACGGCAAAGTCGAAGCCCTCTGGCCTGTTTCTGCACGCGGCAAAGTCTTCTAGGCGAGGGGAGGATAATGAAAGATATGTCAGATAATGGCCTGCTGATTGTCAGCGAAGACCTTTGTCAGCAGTTGGTTGGCCGCAAAGAGGCGTTCGACGCGGTGCAAGACGTGTTCGCGGCTATGGCGCGCGGTGACGCGTACAACTTCCCTGTTATCCGCGAGGCGATCGGCTATGCCGATGCGCTCTACGGCTTCAAATCCGGGTTTGACCGCGCGGGTCAGGTGCTGGGCGTCAAATCCGGAGGATACTGGCCGGGAAACACCGAGAAAGGGTTGACCAACCACCAGTCCACGGTCTTTCTGTTCGACCCCGACACTGGGCGGCTGTCAGCGCTGGTTGGCGGCAACTACCTGACTGCTGTCCGCACAGCGGCGTCTTCGGCCGTGTCCATCGCGCATCTGGCCCGCAGAGACTCCAAAGTGCTGGGAATGGTCGGCGCGGGCCACCAATCCACCTTCCAGCTTCGGGCCGCCGCCGAACAGCGTGACTTTGAAAAGGTGGTCGCCTGGAACCCCCACCCCGAAATGCTGCCGCGTCTGGAAGCCGTCGCGCATGAGGTCGGACTGGAGTTTCAGGCCGTCACCCAAGAAGAGCTTGGCGCGCAGGCCGATGTCATCATTACGATCACCTCGGCTTTTGAACCCTTGTTGATGAAGGACTGGATCAAACCCGGCACCCATCTGTCATGTATGGGCACCGATACGAAGAGCAAGCAAGAGGTCGATGCCATGCTGGTGGCCCATGCCACCGTATTCACCGATGAGGTAGCGCAATCGATTACCATCGGAGAGACGCAGCACGCTGTCGCCGACGGTCAGCTGACCAAAGATCAGATTACCCCGATCGGATCCGTTATCAACGGCGACCACCCGGGGCGTGGGTCAGACGAAGAGATCACCCTCTTCGACGGCACCGGAGTCGGAATGCAAGACCTCGCCGTCGCATCAGTTGCCGCAAAACTCGCGGACAAAGCCGGATTGGCAGATCGGGCGATTCTGTAAAGCGAACCCGGGAAACGTGAAATCGCGCCTTAATCGGGCGCGCTTGCTATACCAGAATAAGCGATGGTCAACTGCGGATCACTTTGGCGAACTGGTCAAAGATCGGCTCGCTCGAACAGATCACCTCACCATCATCAATCACGCTTCCTTCCGGATTTAAGGCCTGAACAAGGCCACCGGCTTCTTTCACGATGATGATCCCGGCGGCCAAATCCCATGCGTTCAGGCGACGCTCCCAAAAACCTTCATAGCGGCCCGCAGCCACGTAGGCCATGTCCAGCGCCGCAGCACCCCAGCGGCGTACACCGGCACAAACCGGCATCAAGCGGGCAAGGTCCTGCAGAGTGGCAGGCAGGTCCGAGCGGCCACCAAAAGGCAGACCAGTCGAGAAAATGGACTCGATCATGCGGTGACGGCCCGAGACGCGAATGCGGGTGTCATTCATCCACGCGCCCTCGCCTTTTTCGGCAAAGAACATCTCATCCTTAGCGGCGTCATAGATCACGCCAGCCACGATCTTGCCCTTGTGCTCCAAAGCGATAGAGATCGCCCAATGCGGCAGGCCGTGCAGGAAGTTCGTGGTGCCATCCAGCGGGTCAACGATCCAGCGGCGGGTTGGGTCCTCACCGTCGATGGCGCCACCTTCTTCGGCCAGCCAGCCATAGGTCGGGCGCGCACCCAGAAGTTCCTCTTTCAGGATCGCCTCAGCGGCAATATCGGCCTTGGAGACAAAGTCGCCTGCGCCCTTCATCGACACCTGAAGGTTCTCGACTTCACGAAAATCCTTGACCAAAGAACGCCCCGCCTTGCGCGCGGCCTTGATCATGATGTTGAGGTTTGCACTGCCAACCATTGTCCAAAGGCTCCTGTCCGGTCAAACCGCGCGTATACTTGGGCAATGCAGCCTTGCCAAGAGGAATGATGCGCATAGCTGACCGGCGTTTGGCACCTACTGCGCTTGCAGCTTGCGCGCCTCGCTTCCAGCCAATTCGATCAGCTCTTGAACGTAAGGTTTTTCAAGGTCTTCGGAACGAACCGCTGCGTACAGCCTGCGGGTGATTCCGTTCTTGGTCAGCGGTCGCGTCACATAGTCGGAGTTGTATTTGACCTCACGCACTACCCAGTCAGGCAAGACTGATACACCACGGTTTGACGCGACCAGCAACAGGATCACCGCGGTCAGTTCGACTTGACGGATCGCCGCAGGCTCAACCCGCGCAGGGATCAGCAACTGGCTGAACACATCCAGACGTGTACGCTCGACCGGATAGGTGATCAAAGTCTGGCCCCGGAAATCATCGGCATCAATGTATTTTTTTTGCGCAAGCTTGTGTGACGAGGCGGCAACAAATACCGCTTCGTAATCAAACAGTTCAATGAACTCGACACCCGGCAGGCTTTCAGGGTCGGAAGAGATGACAAGGTCAACCTCTTCCTTTTGCAGTGCAGGCAGCGCGTCAAATGCAAGGCCGGGACGGATATCAACGTCAACATCCCCCCAGGATTTCCGGAAAGCCTCTAGCACGGGGAACAACCATTCGAAACAGGCGTGACATTCGATAGCGATGTGCATTCGACCTGTACGACCATCCCGAAGGGACGAAAATTCCTGTTGCGTCGCCTCGACTTGCGGCAAAATCTGCTCGGCCAAACGCAACAGCCGCAACCCTGCCGCTGACAGCTTCATCGGTTTGGACCGGCGCAGGAACAGCTCGACTCCGGCCTGATCCTCCAACCCCTTGATCTGATGGCTCAGCGCGGATTGGGTGATGTTCAACTGATCCGCAGCACGGGCCAGGCCACCGCATTCATGGATGGCCTTGATCGTACGCAGGTGCCGGAATTCAATGTGCATTGCTGTAAGACTCATGTTGTTCTTGAGTAATATGAGTTTGTCTCACAATGCTCAAACTGGCACAAGGGGTACAGATTGGACCTGTGAGGCAGACATGACGAAACCAGAGATTTCATTCGAGTTTTTCCCGCCTCAAACGCTTGAGGCCTCATTCCGCCTGTGGGATACCGTTCAGACATTGGCTCCGCTTGAGCCGCGCTTTGTGTCCGTTACCTATGGCGCTGGTGGCACGACCCGCGAACTGACCCGCGATGCTGTGTCCACCTTGCACAAATCTTCCGGCCTGCCAGTGGCAGCGCACCTGACCTGCGTTGATGCCTCGCGCCAGGAAACGCTCGAAATCGCAGATACTTTCGCAGCCGCCGGTGTGCAGGACATCGTTGCACTGCGCGGTGATCCGCCCAAAGGTCAGGACCGGTTCGTACCGCATCCCGACGGGTTTGCGCATTCGGTCGAACTGATCGAAGCCCTGGCCGACACCGGGAAGTTCAATATACGCGTCGGCGCTTATCCCGACCGGCACCCCGAGGCGCAGGATTTCGCCGCTGATATCGATTGGCTCAAAGCCAAGTTCGATGCGGGTGCCGACGAAGCCCTGACCCAGTTCTTTTTCGAGGCCGAGACTTTTTTCCGCTTTCGCGACGCGTGCGAGAAGGCCGGAATCGACAAACCCATCGTGCCCGGCATCCTGCCGATCGAAAACTGGAAAGGGGCCCGCAACTTTGCCCGCCGCTGTGGGGCGCATATTCCGGCGTGGATTGAGAATGCTTTTGACAAGGCACTTCGAGACGATCGCGAAGACCTGCTGGCCACTGCCTTGTGCACCGAACTATGCTCGGATTTGATCGAGGGCGGCGTTGACAAGCTGCATTTCTACACCCTGAATCGACCAGAGCTTACGCGTGACGTCTGCTTTGCCCTGGGCATTACGCCTAGGGCCGCCTTGCAGAACGTCGCCTGAGGCAATCCCCTGTTGGTCACTTTGCCCGGAACCCATTGAGTTCTGGGCTTTTTGCGACGTCTCGCATCATTTTTGGGAACCGCGAATATGTAAACAATCCCCGAAAACAAACAATTACTGTCCCCGTGGGGAGGATAAAAATTCGCTAAAGTTTGACAAATTCAAAGGCCTCCGCACACTGAGGGTGTTGTATTTGTTTAACGAGTTATTTGGGTATGGAGCCTGTTGAAAAAATTAATGCTCGCGCTGACGCGCTGGGGGCACTTGGACTGGACCAAACCGCCGGATCCGATGATATCCGGGATGCCTGGCGACACATCGCCTTTCACGCACATCCCGATCACAAGAATGGCGACTGCACGCATTTTGCCCGCGCCAAGGAAGCCTATGATTTCTTGCGCCGCGAAGGCCTGACAACCAAAGGCCCAACCACCGGCAAACCGCGACGCCCAAAGCTGCGCAAGCGTGTGATTGAGCTGGAGAGCGCAGATATCGACGCCTGCCGCGTGTTGTTGAACACAGCTCTGTCGCATAGTTCAGATCAATCTGACGTGACGTCGCCCACGCAAAACAAAACGGCCTCGGACCATGTTCCGGAAGCCGTGGGGTTTTATGGCCGTCACCTGACGTATTTTGTTCCCACGCCTGTCTGTGAAGGATCTAACCGGGTGGCGTTGCCGACCTCTTTCCTGGCCTCGGCACGGCGCACGGAAACCGAAGTACTGAACTTTCAGGCCAAAGATGCGGGCGCGGGCGAGGTCGTAGTGCCCGAAGCAATTATCACGTCCAAATTTCCGGGCGCAAAAAGCGTCCGCATAAAATTCGACGTGGATCAACAGATGCGAGACGATTTCTGGTTGCCGAACTGAATCGAAAAACCCGACCAAGAGACGGCCGGGTTTATCCTTCGCAAAGCCTCAGTTAGTTCGAAACTGGGCCTTCGGACGTAAACTTGGGGATAACCCTGGTCGATGCTGCATCACCTTCGAGTCCAGGCCAATTGCCTTCGGCAATGTTGATATTTCCGGGGACATCTTCTTCCCAGAAACCAACAACAACATCTGTAATATTTAGATAAAGTTTATCGTCAACGATCCGCCACAGGTTCGGATTTGCCGGAACCTTGCCTCCTTTTGATACGCCATATGCGCAGTGGCCATCATACTGGGGAGCGTAGTAAGCTGGATTTTCAAGGAATTTGTCGCGGTTTTCCTCGGTCGCGAACGCCCATGTCGCACCATTGTATTCCGCCGTGATATCGGCATGGCCGCGCACGGCCTCGGGCTGGGACTGACCGACAGGTGCCTGATCAAGGCTGCGATAGGCCACAACATCATATCCCGAAACAGCAAAGCCGGTGCCATCCACATATTGATCACCGGCAAATGCCGGAAAGGCGAGGGTCAGAGCAGTCGCGAGGGTCAGGGCAAAACGTTTCATGCGGTCAATCCTTTTGTCCACTGGGTTAGGCGTGTATCGGAAGGATACCCGTTTTCATCCATTTGGGCAGTCCCGCTCGCGTCGGTGTGACCAGGAATGAGGAAACGTTAGACCTGCGTACCCAAATGTTACAGAACTATCCTGGCGCCTGGGGTTGGACTCGGGCCGTTGCAGTATTAGCTGTTCGGTTTGACAGATCTGTAAACCGAACTTTGCCGAGAAAGAGACCAGATGACCGAGCAATCCCAATATGAGCCCCCCAAAGTCTGGACATGGGACAGCGAAAGCGGCGGACAATTTGCGAATATCAACCGCCCCATTGCTGGTGCGACCCACGACAAGGACCTTCCGGTCGGAAAGCATCCGCTGCAGCTCTACTCTCTGGCGACTCCCAATGGCGTCAAAGTGACAGTGATGCTTGAGGAGTTACTAGCACTGGGGCACGAAGGCGCAGAATATGATGCCTGGCTGGTCAAAATCGGTGACGGTGATCAGTTCAGCTCGGGTTTTGTCGAGGCCAACCCAAACTCGAAAATTCCTGCATTATGGGACCATTCAGGCGAAAAGCCTGTCCGTGTGTTTGAAAGCGCATCGATTCTCTTCCATCTGGCTGAGAAATTTGGCGCTTTCCTTCCAGAATCCGGACCTGAGCGCACAGAAGTCATGAATTGGGTATTCTGGCAAATGGGCAGCGCGCCTTACCTTGGTGGCGGGTTTGGTCATTTCTACGCCTATGCCCCAGAGAAAATGGAATACCCGATCAACCGCTTCACGATGGAAACCAAGCGGCAGTTGGATGTGTTGGACCGGCAGTTGGCCGATAACACTTACGTCGCGGGCGAAGACTACACTATTGCCGACATGGCAATCTGGTCCTGGTATGGCCAATTGGTTTTGGGTCGCCTCTACAGCGCGGCCGAGTTCCTGGACGCTGAATCCTACAAAAACGTGATGCGTTGGGCCAAAGCGATCGACGAACGCCCCGCTGTAAAACGCGGCCGGATGGTCAACCGCACGTTTGGTGAGCCTGAAACCCAACTGCATGAGCGTCACGACGCCAGCGATTTCGAAACCCGCACGCAGGACAAGCTGGAACCCGCTGCTGAATAGCATGAAAGCCCCGCGGTCTAATGGATCGCGGGGCATTGTTACTTCAGAATAGGTGGTTTTTCCGGATCACGACCCGGGGCAATTTGTTCCACAACACGCCGCTCAGGCTTTGGCAGATCGAACCGCAGACCAACCCGCGCCAGTGCTGCTGCCGCTGGCTCTTGCGGTTTAAAGAACCCAACATCCATCGCACCCGCTTCGATCCCCGAAAATGTCAGGGCTTCGGAGGCGGCTTTGGCCAATGCGGGTTCGGCCCCTTCGATCGCGCCGACAAATCCAAGCAAGTGCCCCGATCCCCCGTCTTCCGCCTTGGTTCCCACCAGAAACGCGGACTCGGCCAGACCAACGGCTGTTGCCAGCTTTGCGTCCAGCGCCTTTAGCAGGTCTTCCGGCAGGCCAACGGGCGGAAGGAACTGCGCCAGGCGTTGCTGAACCTCCTCCGGTGCATGCTCCAATGTAGACGCAAGCCACCCCAACGCCTCGACCGGGATCAGCATCGACGACGGCGCGACCTCAAGGTTCAGGCCCAGACCGATCCCCTGCCCCGACAGCATCGACGACAAGATCCGCCCCGACAGGGCCACATACGGCACGGGTCGTTCGGCGAAACGGGCCAGCCTGTCCTCACGGTCGAAGGCCAAAACAAAGCGGCCATCAGCGACATCGAACAACTCGGGCGAGATACTTTCGCCCTGCGCCTCTTCGGTCAGCATCAAAAACAGCTCACTATCTGCAAGTCGCTCAAAAAAGCGCAAGCGCGCTGCATCGTCTTGCGGGTTGGCTTCCATGGCGGCATGCGCTGAATCAAGCGCCGTTGTATCAGTCATTCAAAACCTCTTGGACCCGCGCGCGTAGAACTGGCAGAAGTTCTGCTTCGAACCACGGGTTTTTCTTCAGCCATGCCGTATTGCGCCAAGATGGATGAGGCAAGGGAAAGACATGCGGCGCATAATCCCGCCAGCGTTGCACCGTATTCGTCACCGACCCTTGAACACCCATATGAAACTTTTGCGCGTGGCCGCCGACCATTACTGTCAGTGGCACCTCTCCAAGCGTTTGCATAACCCGGTCATGCCACGTCTTTCCACAGATGCGCGGCGGGGGCAGGTCAGCTTTTCGTTCGTTATACCCCGGAAAGCAAAAGGCCATCGGAACAATCGACACGCGGGCGCGGTCATAAAAAACGGTTTCGTCAATCCCCAACCAGTCACGCAGGCGGTCGCCCGAAGGATCGGTGAACGGACGCCCCGAGGCATGGACGCGCGCACCCGGTGCTTGCCCAGCAATCAGCAAGCGCGCGCCAGAGCTGAACCAGACCACCGGTCGCGGCTCGTGCGCTGTATGCGTGGCGCGGAACTTTTCTGCACATATTTGGCAGGCCTCTATCTCTTCCTGTAACGAATTCATCAGATCGAAAGACTTCCTGCATCACATGGTTTGACGGTTGAAGGGAAAGATAGTCAACAGACAGCCAGGGGCCAACAGGTTCAAATGTCACAAAAACGAAAAGGCGGCTTTGCTGGACATTGATCATTTGTTTCAAAATTCGACATACTGTAGCCAAGACAGACCCATAAGGTGGCCGCGCTTGCCTCAGCCTGAGCGGTAAACCAAACAAACGTCGGGGCAGCAGGCCGAGAATGCTTGAGTTTGAGAATGTCAGTAAGTCCTTCTGGACCGGGACCCGCCGCAAGGTGATTCTGGACAGGGTCTCGTTCCGGATTGAGCTGGGGCGCTCAATTGGCATACTTGCGCCAAATGGAACCGGGAAAACGACGCTGATCAACATGATGGCCGGGCTTGAAAAACCGGATGAGGGCGTGATCAGAAAGAACTGCAGGGTTTCTTTTCCCATGGGGTTTTCGGGCGGTGTCGCAAAAAAACTCTCGGCTCTGGAAAACGCGCGCTACATCGCCAAAATCTACGGGATGGACCCCGATTATGTCGAAGCCTATTGCAACTGGCTGTGCAATCTGGGTGAGTATTTTACCCAACCGCTCGGGACATATTCAACCGGTATGCGGGCGCGTTTCACCTTTGCGCTCATGCTGGCGCTGGACTTCGACATGTATCTGATTGACGAAGGCATGCCCGCGTCGACCGATGTCGAATTCAACCAGAAAGCCGGTGACATTCTGAAAGAGCGGCTGCGGACGACGACATTGGTGATCGTGTCCCACAATCCCAAAGTTCTTGAAAAATTCGCGCAGGAAGCCGCCGTTCTTCTGAATGGCCATCTTTACATGTTCGACACCTTGGAAGAGGCGAAGCAGTTATATGACTACCAAACCCAAGGCTAAAAAATACCGCTGGCGCCGCAGCCGAAATGACCCGGCCTCGGCTGATGCCCGTGCTGACGCGATTTCGCGTATCAGAGCGGCGACGCAACCGGCCGAGGCGGCGAATGATTCAGCCCCGGCAACGGATATCGAGACGATCAAAAGCGAAGGTTTGACTGGCCGGCAGTTGCGCGTAGCAAGACGCCTTGCGCAGAAAAATGGGCTGCAGGCAACGTCGGACTATGACGCGGTGCGACTGTTGCGTTTGAAGGGGATAAATCCTTTCGAACGGGCCAACCTTCTGGATCTGGCTGCCAATAAGAAAACCCCCGAAGAACAGGCAAGGGACAAGATCAAGATTCAGCTGCCGCAGACGGTCACGGAACAGCCGCAGATCCTACCTGGCCCCAACCTAAGCCCTGCGGAACGGCGCAATCTTGAGATTGGACAGATACAAAAGGACATCGCGCGCCGCCGCAGACGAAAGCTGTTTGCCCTGTTTGCGAGGCTGACCGCCTTTGTCCTGCTACCGACGTTGATTGTGGGCACCTATTTCTACAGATACGCAACACCAATGTACGCCAGCAAATCTGCCTTTTCGATCTTGCAGGCAGATGGTGGTGGGGCTGCTTTTGGCGGGTTTCTTGCGGGCACGCAATTCGCCACGGCGCAGGATTCGGTCGCAACGCAGGAGTTTCTGGAATCCAAGGATGCGCTTGTACGGCTTGAGCAGGACACCAATTTCTCGGAAATCTTCAAGCAGGAGTGGATAGACCCGATCCAACGCCTTCCACAGGACGCATCGCTTGAAGAAACCCACAAGCTGTTCAGACGGATGATAACCATCGGGTACGACCCAAGCGACGGGATCATCCGCATGGAAGTCGCGGCGCCGAGTCCTGAAGTGTCGGTCAAGTTATCCGAGCGCCTGCTGTCCTACGCAGAGGAGACCATAAACGGGTTGAGCGAGTTGAAGCGCGAAGACCAGATGCGCGATGCAATCGCCACGTTCGACAGCGCACAGCAAGAACGCAGAAAAGCGCAGGAAGCCCTGATTGAACTGCAACTACAGGGGGCCGTTCTGGACCCTGAAAACGTGATTGCAGGCCTTCGCATGCGGATCAACGCGATCGAAGTTGAGCTGCAGGAAAAGGAACTGCAATTGGCCGCGCTGTTGGACAATTTGCGCCCAAACCAGGCCAAGGTGGATGGCGTTCGCGCCGACATTCAGCGCCTTGAGTCAGTTCTGGCCGAACTGAACGCCGAAATGGTTGACGTCTCGGCTGGCGAGAATTCATTGGCACGGCTGAGCGTTCGAATTCAGATGGCGCAGGCCGACCTCGCGGCGCGGGACTTGATGATGCAGACCGCCCTTGAGCAAGTGGAAAACACCCGCACCGAGGCAAACCGCAAAGTTCGCTATCTGACAGTGTCCGTGAACCCGGTTGCCAGTGAAGAACCCACCTACCCACGCAAGTTCGAAAATACGATTTTGGCTTTCCTGTTATTTGCTGGTATCTACCTGATGATCTCGCTTACCGCGTCGGTCCTTCGTGAACAGGTATCCTCGTAAGACACATGAAACATGTAAAAATCTCCGACCTCACGGTCGGCAATGATCTGCCTCTGACGATCATTGCCGGCCCTTGCCAGCTTGAAACCGCCGATCACGCCCGGATGATCGCCGGTAAAATGAAAGAGGCCTGCGATGCCGCCGGTGCGCAGTACGTATTCAAAGCTTCGTACGACAAAGCCAACCGGACGTCTTTGACCGGCAAACGAGGCATGGGGATTGATGCCGGGTTGAAGGTTCTGGACGACATCCGCAAAGGGATGGGTATTCCGGTCCTGACTGACGTTCATACCGAAGCTCAGTGCGCACAAGCCGCCGAGGCGGTGGATATTCTGCAAATCCCGGCGTTTCTATGCCGACAAACGGATATGCTGCTGGCAGCGGGAAACACGGGCAAAGCCGTGAACGTCAAAAAGGGTCAATTCCTCGCCCCGTGGGAAATGCCCAATATCGTTGAGAAAATCGAAAGCACGGGCAATCAGAATATTCTGTTGACGGAACGCGGCACGTCGTTTGGATATAACACTCTGGTCGCTGATATGCGGTCGCTGCCGCAGATGGCTCAAACCGGCTATCCTGTTGTGATGGATGCAACCCACTCGGTTCAGCAACCCGGCGGCAAAGGTGGGTCATCTGGTGGCCAGCGTGAGTTTGCTCCGGTCATGGCCCGCGCCGCAGTGTCGTTGGGTGTCGGTGCCGTGTTTATCGAAACGCACCAAGACCCGGATAACGCACCATCCGACGGACCCAACATGATCCCCTTGGACCAGATGCCACAATTGGTTGAAACGTTGATGCGTTTTGATGCGCTGGCCAAAGCCAACCCAATTCAGATTTAGTCAAGAGCGATAGCATGACCAAACCCATCCCAGAGGTGACCCCAAACACCTGGAGCTTTCTACGCGACCCGATGATCAAGCCCACCGGCTTCCGCGAGTATGACGCCCGCTGGAAATACCCTGACGAGATCAACTTGCCAGGTATGACAGCGCTGGGGCTGGGATTGGGCACGCAGATGCACAAACGCGGGATCGAGCCGGTGATCGCGGTTGGCAACGACTATCGCGACTATTCGCTGGCGATCAAGAACGCGCTGATCCTGGGCCTGATGCAGGCGGGTATTCAGGTCAAGGATATCGGCCCGGCGCTAAGCCCCATGGCCTATTTCGCGCAGTTCCATCTGGATGTTCCAGCGGTCGCCATGGTCACTGCCAGCCACAATCCAAATGGCTGGACCGGTGTGAAGATGGGCTTTGAACGCCCGCTGACCCATGGCCCCGATGAAATGTCAGAGCTGCGCGATATCGTGCTGAACGGCGAAGGCGCGCCTCGGGAAGGCGGGTCATACGAATTCGTGGATGGCGTGAAAGAGGCATATCTAGACGATCTGGTAGGCGATTTCAGAATGTCTCGGCCTCTAAAGGTTGTCTGCGCGACCGGCAATGGAACCGCTTCGGCCTTTGCACCCGAACTTTTCGAAAGGATGGGGGTCGAGGTTGTGCCCAGCCATAGCCGCCTCGACTACAGCTTCCCCAACTACAACCCAAACCCCGAAGCGATGGAGATGCTGCACGACATGGCCGACACCCTGAAATCCAGCGGTGCCGATCTGGCCTTGGGTTTTGATGGTGATGGTGACCGTTGCGGCGTTGTGGATGACGAGGGTGAGGAGATCTTCGCCGACAAAGTCGGTGTAATTATGGCGCGCGATCTGGCCAAGATTTACCCCAACTCGACATTCGTGGCGGACGTGAAATCGACCGGGTTGTTTGCCAGTGACCCCGAACTGAAAGCGCTTGGCGCAAAAGCTGATTACTGGAAAACCGGGCACAGCCATATGAAACGCCGGGTCAAGGAGATCAATGCTTTGGCAGGGTTCGAAAAATCGGGCCACTACTTTCTGGCTGAACCGATCGGCCGCGGCTATGACTGCGGTATGCGGGTGGCCGTTGAAATCTGCAAGCTGATGGACCGCAATCCGGACCAAAGCATGTCGGACCTGCGCAAGGCGTTGCCAAAGACATGGTCGACGCCCACCATGTCGCCCTATGCCGCCGATACCGAGAAATACGACATCCTAAAACGGTTGGTCGACAAGCTGGTTGCCAAGGCCGATGCTGGCGAAAAACTGGCAGGCCGTGCGATCAAAGAGGTTGTCACCGTCAACGGCGCGCGGGTCATTCTGGACAATGGCAGTTGGGGGCTGGTGCGCGCGTCCTCGAACACCCCAAACCTTGTTGTGGTCTGCGAAAGCAGCGAGAGCGAGGATGAAATGCGCGCGATCTTCGCGGATATTGACGCGGTCATCCGGACCGAATCCGGCGTTGGCGATTACGACCAGACGATCTGAGGGTTCGGGCCCAGGCCTAGGGTGCCTTTGGGCGCCCTAATCCGCACCAAGCAGTTTGAGCAGACCTTTCTTCGCCTCTTCCTCAAGCTTTTTCTTCAAGGCATCCTCGGCGCTTTCTCTGTCCGTCACCACGGTGTCCAACTCCTCGCTAACCTTTTCAAGAACCTTTTGCTTGGCATCGTCCTCAAGGTCTTTGAGCTGCCCTTCTGCGGCGGCCTCAATCACTTTGCTCAGGTCCGGTTTGATCGAGGGGCTGCTCCACGGTCCGACAATACGAACGGGCACTGACAGGCCTTGTCCGGAATTGGCCCGCAACGCTGTGGGCGTGAACAGATAGTCAATAGTGCGCGCACCTAGATTCACCTTTCCGGTTCCGTCTGCGCGGAAATTATCCAGCGACATCAACAGATCAGTGTTGGTCAACACACCCTGACCCATCGTGAAACTGGCCGAGAGGCTGTTGAAAACCGTGGTCCCGCCCACCTCCTCGCTACGCCCCATCAGACGATCCAGATCGACGCCTGAGATTACGCCCGGACCCACCTTCAGATTACCCTTGCCGCTGAGGGATCGCATGATCTGGTCTTCGGTTTGCCCAACGCCCAGGAATTCGAACTCACCCGACCCAGTACCTGACAGCCGTTCAACGCCGACCAGCGTAGTCAGGGCTTGCTGGACATCCATGTCCTGCGCCGTCAGCTTGCCGCCAACCGAAAGACCATTGCGGTTGTTGGCCACCACCTGCCCGTTTACTTTCCCCGAAAACAACGTAGCCGGGTTCATGCCAAGTACGGCGCGGGACCGATCAAGGCTCAGCGTCAGGTCGCTGGGGCCAAGTTTGATTTCGGGCATAACAATGGATGAGGCCGTCAGGCGAATCTCTCCGTTTGCCAGCGACAGGCTTGAAGCATCGATCGGTGTCGTTGACCATCCATCGCGTGGCGTTGACCCTGCGCCCGTGCCTGTCCCAGACGCCGCTGGCGCAGTATTGTATCTCGACAGGTCGATATCGCCACCATTGAGCCGCGCCATGACTTTCGGTGGGTCCGATATCTCGATATCTGCCTCACCGGTAAAACGGTTGTTGTCCAACTGCGCCACCATGTTGCGCAGCGAAATGCGTCCGGCACTGGTATAGGTCATCTGCCCTGACACATCGGCCACCCGACCCAATCCCAATGGCACCCCGACGCCTGCCTGTCCAAAAGCCGCCAGCATTTGTTCGGTGTTTGTCGTTTTCACCTCTAATGCGCCATCCATTTCACCCGCGAGGTTAACGCGCCCGTCAAACCCAATTTCACCGCCCGGTGCGGTCAACGCCAATTGAAGCGGCGTGACGGCACCCGCGGCATAGGCCGGCAGGTCGGGGATATTCAGGTCCACACTTACCTTGCCCCCTGGCACAGCCATCTGAGCCGCCATAACCATCGGCGACGCCGGCCCCGGCCAGCTTGCGGACAGATCGACATTGGCAAGGTCGAATTTGGCAACACCATCCTCAGCATAAATCAACCGCGCATTGGTGAGTTCCAGTTGATCCAGAGTCACAGCACGCTGCTGTGATGTATCAGGCGGTGAACTACCTACGCTGCCTGTCACGGCCTTCGGCTCAACCGGCTGAAGCTTCCAATTGCCACGGCCATCGGACAGCTCCAGCCGCAGCACCGGGTTGTCCGCGACCACGCGCCGAATCCTTAAATCTCCACTCATTAGCGCTGCGGCGTCTACACCCATTGCGAGGCTTTCAGCGCTCAACATCGGCTCAGATCCAGCCCAAGGCGCATTTCCAAAGGTCACCGGACCGGCCTCAAGCCCCAATACCGGCCAGAACGACAGTTTTACGTCTCCTGACAGCTTTAGCTCGCGGCCTGTTTCGTTCTTGACCTGTTCGGCCAGAATCGCCGCCAGTTTATCGCCCGGCATCAGCAACAAGGCGCCGATGACCAGCCCGAATGCCACGACGAAAATAAAAAGAATGCGCAATAGCCACTTCATTTAACTGCTCTCCGCTTATTCGGCATGCGTCGAAAAGATCATTCAAACCCTGCGCCGCATTTGCAAGAGGAAGCGTTCCCCACTATATGCCGCGCCATGACCACGAACCCGCCAAATCTCCGCCCGGACCTCGCGCCCGCCGCCCGGATGCCCGAGTCGCCACGTTCGAACCAGCCTACGATTGGTATGGTATCACTGGGCTGCCCGAAAGCATTGGTCGACAGTGAGCGTATTCTGACCCGCCTGCGCGCAGAAGGATACGGCATTTCGCCAGATTATTCCGGGGCAGATGCCGTAATTGTGAACACCTGTGGGTTCCTCGACAGCGCCAAAGCCGAGTCTCTGGACGCCATTGGTGAGGCTTTGGTGGAAAACGGCAAGGTCATCGTAACCGGCTGCCTGGGCGCGGACCCTGACTATATCCGCAAGCACCACCCGCGCATCATGGCCGTGACGGGGCCGCATCAGTACGAGCAGGTGTTGGATGCCGTCCATACGGCGGTTCCACCCAATCCCGACCCCTTTGTCGATCTTCTGCCAGCCAGCAGCGTGCAACTGACGCCGCGCCATTACAGCTATCTCAAGATTTCCGAGGGCTGCAATCACAAGTGTAAATTCTGCATCATCCCAGACATGCGTGGCAAACTGGCCAGTCGTCCGGCGCACGCTGTCTTGCGCGAGGCTGAAAAATTGGTTGATAACGGGGTGCGCGAGCTACTGGTGATCTCGCAGGATACCTCGGCCTATGGGTTGGACCGAAAATATGATGTGAACCCGTGGAAAGACCGCGAAGTGCGCAGCCATATTACCGATCTGGCCCGCGAACTGGGTCAACTCGATGCCTGGGTGCGTCTGCACTATGTCTATCCCTACCCGCATGTGCGCGATCTGATTCCCCTTATGGCTGACGCAGGTTGCAACGTTTTACCTTATCTGGATATCCCGTTCCAACACGCCCATCCGGATGTTTTGAAACGCATGGCACGCCCTGCCGCCGCCGCCAAAACGCTGGACGAGATTGCCGCATGGCGCGCAACCTGCCCCGACATCACGCTGCGCTCGACCTTTATTGTCGGCTATCCGGGTGAGACCGAAGCCGAGTTTCAGACCCTCCTCGACTGGATGGATGAGGCGCAACTGGATCGCGTCGGATGCTTTCAATACGAAAACGTCGATGGCGCGCGTTCGAACGACTTGCCGGATCATGTTCCAGCCGAAGTCAAACAAGACCGCTGGGACCGCTTTATGGAAAAGGCGCAGTCGATTTCCGAGGCGAAGCTGGCCGCCAAAGTTGGTCAAATCATTGATGTGATCGTGGACGAGGTCGATGACGAGGCCGCCACCTGCCGCACCAAATCGGATGCGCCCGAGATCGACGGCAACCTGTTCATTGATGAAGGGCATGAAAACCTGAAGCCCGGCGACATTGTCCGGGTTGAGGTTGACGAGGCCGGTGAATACGATCTGTGGGGTAAGCTGGCCTGACAACGCCACTTCAAACGGGTGAAACTTGACTGAATTGGCTGGCTTTTCACAACGGAACCGTTGATCACAACCGGGCAGCCAGCCAGGAAGGAGTGCTCAATGTCCTGTCTGCGCCTATTTGACCTCAGGAATGTAGTGGTGGTGATCCTTGCCGCCCAGCTTTGCGCCTTGCCCGCAATTGCCGAGAATTACCTATCGGGCGGATTCATAATCATAGGCTCCACGCCGCCAAGCCTTTTGGACCATAGCAAACACAAGGTGCATCGGTACTACGGTGCGCCACCTATCTATCGCCCGAAATCCAAGTCCGATTACAAAGCCAAGTCGGACCGCTAGCACCATAGGGTCAAGCCCAAACTCCGCTATTTCAAACCGGTCAGGCGTCACCATCAAACGGTACGCGGCTTCCGCAATAAACACGCCTCACCGTATTTCATTCAGAAGCGTTACGGTATTCAGCGACGCGGTTTACGCTATGGCGGCGACTGGCGAAGGCACTGAACCAACTACACCAGACTCAGCAGCCCGATCACCCAAGCCACCCCGGCTGCTACAGCCGTTACAGCAACAGCGGCACTGGCGGCATCTTTCGCTTGGCCCGCCAGCCTGTTGTGATCCGTTGAAGTGTGATCGACAGCACGCTCAATCGCGGTGTTGAACAGCTCGGCGACCAGAACAAGCAGCCCCAGAACCAGTATCAAAGCACGCATCCCGTCGCCCAACGGCAGCCAAAAAACCAGCAGCGCCGACAAGATGTTTGCCCAGACCCAAGTACGAAATGAATACTCTTCACGCCACGCGACAACCAGCCCCTGCCAGCTCCAGCGCGTGCGATTCTTGAGGCGGACAAAAAAGGTTCTCATTTGCCGTCGATATCCTGTTGTATTGAGTTCCGGCCCTCAACGCAGTGTATCAGGCACGAAAAAGCCGCCCGAGGGCGGCCTGATCTTTTGTGCGAGCGAACGGCCTGGCAGAGCCGCCCGCGTCATCCTTATTGCGAGACCGGGTTACAGACGGTCTGGCCCGCTTCGGTCGTTGCCAGCTCGGTCCCGGCCGGGCAGCTTGGCGTACCGAATTTGTCATACTCGGGGGTGATGAAAACCGGTGCCGGTTCCTCTTGTTGCGAGCAAGCCGCCAAAACTAGGGCAAATGCACCAACGGCGACAAATTTGAGTTTCATGTCCGTCATTCCTCTAATAATTTTCTGATATTGCCCGAGTATTTGGGGCCTCAGGTAGGATACGGTCTGAATGGTATTTTTGCAACGCAGTCAATCACAAAGTCGTGAATAAAGGCGGAACAACGCCGGTAACCCCCTCAGAAACTGCAAGTTTATGAGCAAACGCTACCGTTTTCCGTATGTTGCCCTAGACTGTTGTCATGACCTTTGCGAAAGACGGAGTAGCCACATGCCAGATCGCTCTACCATTGCGCAAAAAGGCCCCTACGCGGTCGATGTGACCGAAGGAAAAAGCTATTTCTGGTGTTCCTGCGGCCGATCCACACGCCAGCCATTTTGCGATGGGTCCCATAAAGATACCGACCTTGAGCCCGTCAAGTTCACGGCGGAAAGCAGCAGAAAAGTCTTTTTCTGTGGCTGCAAACGCAGTGCGAGTCCGCCCTTGTGCGACGGGTCACACTCTGGGCTGTAGTCAGGTTTTTAGCGGGTTTAAAAGATCGGCGCTGGCACAAAATTCCGGGGCCTCATGGGCCTCGGACTGCTGCTGTGACAGCCATAACGCACATCGATCACTGCACTGTGCCGCTCGACAACGACCGACCATTTCTGCGTAGCGGTCCGGCGTTAGTCGCCCTGTCGCCATAGCTTCGGACAGCGAGATATTCATGCATCGCGCCACCGAGCGGGTAAGCCAGAAATGTTGCTCAACATCCTCTAAACTGTCTTTTGCCATCAGACTTCCTGCCCTGAGCGGGTTTGCAACGCCGCAAACCGCTGCCGATTCCTACAGGTTTGCGGTGCATTTTTCACGATTTCATGCCGGTCCAGCCAATCAGGGCATCGATTTGCCCAATCGCAGCCCCGGCACTGATGAACCATCTCAGCCCAGTCCTGCTGTGTCAGATGCCCTTGTTCATGCGCCGCCGCGATATCTGTGCCAGTAACCTGCCCCATCCGCAGGACAAGTCGAAGATGGGTCATGATCTCTCCGAGATGGGGCATGGAACACTCCTGTCGTTAAGGGATCAGTTTGCTGAGCAACTCTTGATTACGGCAATACTCCGGCGTTTTGTCCACTTGGCCGGATTGTTTCAGATATCCCTCGCAATGTGCGGGGTTGGCGCATCCGGTGCATCGCAAGACGGCTTCGGAAAGCTCGTCGAGCGAAACGTCGCCATCTATCGCCGACTGTTGAAGGTCCACGCCAAGCTTGGTCGCCATTTGATCGACCAGACCCGCATGGTGTTTCAGAACTTCACGGTTGGGCATGAGCAGATATCTCCCTGTCGCACGTCCAGAACAGGGTATCGCAACCTTGCGCGCAGGCATTTGACTCAGGTCAAAGCCCGGCCCCGACGTGATCCAGATAGGTTCGGGTGGCATCCTGAACCCGGCGAAAACGGTCCCCACCCAGTTTTTTGCCACCATACCATCGGGTGACGACCACTACATGCCCGTCCAGTCCGGCCCGTTCCAGCATGCGCAGGATTACCATACCGGCACCACTTTCCCCATCATCCGCCTTGAGCGCACCCGTCGGCAAAATGGCTGCCCACGTGTTATGCGTCGCCTTGGCATAGGCTTTGTCAGACTTGAGATTCTGCAACACCGCGTCGACATCCGTGCGCGTACGTACAGGTGCACCCGAAACAGCGTATTTCGATCCTCGATCCGTCAGGATCACGCCGAGTCGTGTCAGAGATGTCATTCCGTCAGACCCAGCTGCCTTGCCGTTTCGACAACGATCTGAACACGCTCGGCGTTTGGGGGGTGGGTGCCCAAAAACTCGTCACCAGGGTCGGGAAGCCGATCAAAGTACTTTGCGCCGACCAAAGGATCATACCCGGCGTTGTGGGTTATTATCGTCCCCAACTGATCCGCCTCAAGCTCGAAGTCTTTCACATTCACCTGCACGCCAACCTCAGCGCCAAGTTTTTGTGACCGTTCAAGCTCTTTCCCGTCCTCGCCATGCAACTTGCCCAAATCATTGAAGATCGCGGCACTTTCCTGCGCGCTTTCGGTCTGTCGGGCAATATGTCCCAACACGTGATGCGCTGTCTCATGCGCCATTACAAAAGCCAGCTCATCCGAATTCTTGGCGGATTGAATCATCGAGCGGGTGAAGATGATGACTGGCTGATCCTGTTTGTCGAGGGTCTGGAACGCATTGACTGGGGCGCGGGGATTTAGGTCAACCAGAATTGTGAAATCGCAGTTGCTGACCTTGGACTGGCGCAGGCATTCGGCGCGGGCCGTTTTGCCGACGGCGCGGCTGATATCCTGAAACGCTGCGGCATCAACCGCAAATTCATCCGAATTTGGCGACCACTCCTCTGCTGGCTGCACGCGCAGAAAACCGGCGCTACAGGCCGCCAGCACCAGTGGAAACAGCAAAAAGGTCAGACGACGCATAGATATTCCTTTGAAACGGCTACCCGTTTTCAGAAGCATAGCTTTCTCCCGGCGGTTCCGCCACTGCCAGATTGTGCGGCAACGGGTTGCATTGCGGCGCGGCACCTTGCACTCTGCCTGCATGTTTTCGATTGAGCATGAATTCGACGCGACGGTTATCACCCTGGTAGACGAAGGCGCTGCGCCTTTGCAGGAGGACGTCGTCATCAACAGCTTCGCCGAATGTGTGACGCTTGAGCAGTTTGACCCACGGACAGAGCAGATACAGAAGATAACCCTGTCGCCCGAACAGGTTCGCGATCTAGCTGCTGCACTGGATTTGCCGGAAGGGGTGTATCAGATTCACGAACGGCCAAGTCAGGGCGCATAGACAAACAGCTTGTCACGCGCGGTATGCCCTTGTTTCAGGATCAGGTCGGACGGGGCAACGCCCATAGCCATCGCGAGCATCCGGCGTACAGCGTCATTGGCCTTGCCGTTTTCGGGCGGCGCGGTCACAGCTATGCGGATCACGCCTGCGTCTGAAACGATACTGTCCCTTGCGGCTTTTGGCGTTACCTTCACACGAAGCGCGGTGCCCGGCGTCGCGTGACTGCTAAGATCAGGTACATTGCGCAATTTTGGTTTGGCCAAGTTATCCCCCCTGCCTCCGATCACTGTTGCACAGGAGGCAGAGGCGTGAAATTGATCCCGAGCGTCCAGCGTAGTGCACTTGAAACGAGCCAGATGTTCAACCAGATACAGACTGTTTATGTGAAGGAAGTTAACATATGTCCTTGAAGAATCCAGCCGCTCTGGAATTTCTGCTCTCGCGTCGGTCGCGCCCTGCGAAGACACTGGTTGCCCCGGCGCCCTCACGGGACGAGCTGTTACCCCTGCTGACCGCCGCAGCCCGCAGCCCCGATCACGGCAAGCTGGAACCGTGGCGTTTTATCGTGCTTGAGAAAGGCGCAATGCCACGCTTGTCTGCGCTGACGCATGACCGGGGCGTTGCCTTGGGCAAAACCCCTGAGGAGATCACCAAGGCCCAAAGCCAGTTCGATATGGGTCATCTGGCCGTAGCAGTGATCGAAGTGCAAAAGCCATCGGAGAAGATCCCCGCAATCGAGCAGACCTATTCAGCAGGTGCTGTTTGTCTGTCCCTTTTGAACGCGGCCCTTGCAGCGGGTTGGGGCGCGAACTGGCTTTCCGGCTGGCAGGTTCACGACCCTGAATTCTGCCATCAGGCATTTAATTTGCAGGACAACGAACGTGTCGCTGGCCTGATCCACATCGCAACCGAAGGCACGACCCCGCCGGAACGTCCCCGGCCGGATGTTGCGGCCATCACAGAATGGGTCTCTGAGTGATGATACTGAGTGCGTTCTTCGCAGCACTGGGCCAGATTGGGGATCCCAAGTTTCGCGCCGTCCTGCTTCGGGGTGTTGGTCTGACGATCATACTGCTGATCCTCGCCTGCGCCGGGGCAATCTGGCTGATCAATCGGTTGTCTGGGGATGAGATAGCGCTGCCGTGGATCGGCACTGTGCCTTGGCTGAATGACGTTCTAAACTATTCTGGTGTCTTTCTCGTGCTGATCCTACCGGTGTTTTTGATGGTGCCGGTTGCCTCGGCGATTACATCCATGTTTTTGGAAGAAGTCGCGCAAGCTGTTGAGGACAAACACTATCCTACCTTGCCCGCAGTACCCGGCATCCCGTTCAGCGAAGGGTTAAGGGATGCGATAGGGTTTATGGGGGTGCTGATCGTGGCCAACCTTCTGGCCCTGATCCTCTATGCGATTTTCACGCCGTTGGCACCGTTCATATTCTGGGGCATGAATGGTTTTTTGCTGGGCCGTGAATACTTCACGCTGGCTGCGATGCGCCGCGTTGGGCGTGAAGGTGCGCGCAAGTTGCGGACCAAGCACTCCGCAACTATCTGGCTGGCGGGAACGTTGATGGCTATTCCTTTGTCGGTGCCTTTGGTGAACCTGTTGATCCCAATACTGGGGGCCGCAACTTTCACCCATTTGTATCACAAGCTGTCAGGGTCCACCGCCTGACAGCTACTCGCGCGGCTCCAACTGGTTCAGCCAGTCAAAATCGCGCACCGAAATCACACCCGAAATGATGATCCCTGCGATAATGGCCCAGAGCACCACCGAGATCCCGGTGGTGATCCACATTTTCTTCTTCATGTGATGAACTTCAGGCGCACCCGCATGTGTGCCCGGCACGATTTCGCCCAGGTCGCCCTGCGTTTTGATGCGGATCGGCAGTACGACCAACAACGTCATGAACCAAATGACGGCGAACAGTACTAAAGCAGCAGTGATCGTCATGACAGCCCCTTTTCAAATTAGACTTGCTCAAGCTCAACCAGGCAGCCGTTGAAATCCTTGGGATGCAGGAACAGCACCGGCTTGCCATGCGCACCAATCTTGGGCTCACCCGACCCCAGAACACGGGCACCGGTTTCCTTCAGATGGTCGCGGGCAGCGATGATGTCGTCAACCTCATAACAGACATGATGAATGCCCCCGGCGGGGTTCTTTTCCAGAAAGCCGTTGATCGGGCTGTCATCGCCCAGCGGATAGAGCAGTTCAATCTTGGTGTTCGGAAGCTCGATGAACACAACCGTCACGCCGTGATCAGGTTCATCCTGCGGTGCGCCAACCTTGGCACCCAGCGCACTCCGATACTGCTCGGACGCGGCTTCAAGATCAGGTACGGCAATGGCAACGTGGTTCAGACGACCAATCATAAAACTCTCCTCCGTTCTGCGTTGCAGCGGTTATGAGGGCTGCAGAGACAAAGAACAAGTGCGCCAAATTGCCGTTAACCCTGTGTTAGCCAGAAGTTCCTAGCTTGAGGCATCTGCTGATTAGGAGTTCTGCTATGGACGATTCGAGCCCCTTCGCCTCTCCCGCTCAGCCAACGGCCACACGGCCGCTGCTGGGTCAAACCATTCTGGTTGTTGAAGACAGCCGTTATGCCTGTGACGCCATCCGGCTGATGTGTTTACACAGCGGTGCACGCATCCGACGTGCGGATTGTCTGAAATCGGCACGCCGCCACCTGCAGCTTTATCGGCCTTCGGTCATTCTGGTGGATATCGGTCTGCCGGACGGCTCTGGCGACGAACTGATCGCTGAACTGTCGCAAGCTACGCCGCGTATCGGCGCCATTTTGGGAATGTCGGGCGATGACCACGCGCAGGATACAGCCCTTCGGGCAGGGGCGGATGGGTTTCTTGCCAAACCGCTAAAGTCGCTGTCATATTTTCAGCACCTTATCTTGAACAGTCTGCCCGAGGATCGCCGCCCCAACAGCCTGCACGCCGTTCGGGATGAAGTCATTTGCCCAGATCCAATGGCCTATCAGGATGATATGGCTCACATTGCCGAAGTGCTGACCGAGCCGAATGATCGCAGGACCCTGGATTATGCCGCGCAATTCCTTCGGGGGGTTGCCGAACATGCCGAAGACGCCGTGTTGGCGGATGCGGCGCAAAAATTGGCCGAATCCCGTGCCAGCAGCACACCCGTGACGGCCTTGACGGCTCAGGTTGCCGGCATCGTCCAGACACGGTTGCAACAACGCGAGGCGATTTGAAATGCTAACGGCCTATTTCCTGACGGTCACAATCGTAAGCATTTGGATATACTTTCAGGTCCGCGCCACGGCACGCGGCATCAGGGTTGCGCGCAGGTCGCTACCCTGCGCGCAGCACATCCTATCCGAAAACGGTCAGGATCACGCTTCAGCGTTGATGCCCTGCAACGCGCTTGAACGCCACACCCCAGGGAAGAAACCCGCCGCGGGGGATGCGGCGGGTCCGTGATCATTCCTGTGGGATGATGCGTAGCCCCAGTTCCATCAACTGATCCGAGGATGGGTCGGATGGCGCGTCCATCATCAAGTCTTCGGCCCGTTGATTCATCGGGAACATCATGACCTCTCGGATGTTGGCCTCATCAGCCAAAAGCATCACGATCCGATCAATTCCCGCGGCGCAGCCACCATGTGGCGGGGCGCCATAGTGGAACGCATTATAGAGCGCGCCAAAGCGGCTTTTCACCTCATCCTCGCCGTAGCCTGCAAGCTCAAAGGCTTTCAACATGATTTCAGGCTTATGGTTCCGGATCGCACCCGAGACAATCTCATACCCGTTGCAGGCAAGGTCATACTGATAACCTTTGACCTCAAGCGGATCGCCATTCAGCGCGTCCATCCCGCCCTGCGGCATTGAGAACGGGTTGTGTTCAAAGTCGATGGCACCGGTTTCTTCATCCTGTTCGTAAATCGGGAAATCCACGATCCACGCAAAGGCGAAGCGGTCTTTTTCCATCAGGCCAAGCTCTTCGCCGATCACATCACGTGCCCTACCAGCGACCTTTTCAAAGGTTTTCGGCTTTCCGCCAAGGAAGAACGCCGCGTCGCCTACGCCCAGACCCAATTGCTGGCGGATCGCCTCGGTGCGCTCAGGGCCGATGTTTTTCGCCAGTGGACCTGCCGCTTCCATCCCCTGGCCTTGATCCCGCCAGAAGATGTAGCCCATGCCGGGCAAGCCTTCTTTCTGGGCAAATGCGTTCATGCGGTCACAGAATTTGCGGCTGCCCCCGGTTGGCGCAGGGATGGCGCGAATTTCAGTGCCCTCCTGCTCAAGCAGCTTCGCGAAAATCGCGAAGCCAGACCCGCGGAAGTGGTCAGAAACCACTTGCATTTTAATAGGGTTCCGCAGATCAGGCTTGTCTGTGCCATACCACAGTGCCGCGTCCTTGTAGGAAATCTGCGGCCAGTCCTGATCAACCTTCCGACCACCGCCGAATTCTTCGAAAACGCCGGTCAGGACAGGCTGGATCGTGTCGAACACATCCTGCTGCTCGACAAACGACATCTCAAGGTCGAGCTGATAGAAATCGGTAGGTGAGCGATCCGCACGCGGGTCTTCATCGCGAAAGCAAGGCGCGATCTGGAAATACTTGTCGAAGCCCGACACCATGATCAACTGCTTGAACTGCTGCGGGGCTTGCGGCAGCGCATAGAATTTGCCCGGATGCAGGCGCGACGGAACAAGAAAATCGCGCGCGCCCTCTGGCGACGACGCGGTAATGATCGGCGTCTGATATTCGCGGAATCCCTGATCCCACATACGGCGACGCATCGAGGCGACAACGTCCGAGCGCAAAGTCATGTTGCGCTGCATCCCCTCGCGGCGCAGGTCCAGGTAGCGATGGCGCAGTCGCGTTTCCTCGGGGTATTCCTGATCGCCAAAAACCATCAGGGGCAGTTCATCTGCCGCGCCCAGAACCTCAAGCTCGCGCACATAAACCTCGATCTCACCGGTGGGCAGTTTCGGGTTCACAAGCTCCGGGTCGCGGGCTTTGACGGACCCATCGATGCGGATGCACCATTCAGAGCGCACTTTCTCAAGCTCTGCAAAGGCCGAACTGTCGCCGTCGCATAGTATTTGCGTCACACCAAAATGGTCGCGCAGGTCTATGAACAGGACGCCGCCGTGATCTCGAACACGATGCACCCAACCAGACAGGCGAACGGTTTCGCCAACATTGGCGGCGGTCAGAGCGGCGCAGGTGTGGCTGCGGTAGGCGTGCATGGATCATATCCCTTCGGGCGCAGAATTCGTCGCGCCGATACACCGCGTCAGGCAGCGAAAGTCAAGGCGGGTCTACCGCTCAAAACGGCCTTTGCACGTTACCTGAGTAGAAATAGACACCCAGACCGGCAGCAAAGATGATATTGCCTGCGATTGCGTGCAGCAGAACCGCGTAGAAAAACGATCCGCGCCTGCGGTAGGCCCAGGTGAACAGCAGCCCTCCGGCAAAGGTCATGGCGGCGACGATCCAGCTCCAGTACATCAAATGCGCCAGAGAAAACACTGCCGCATTCAGCAGATAGGCCGCCCATCCATTCGGCAGGATCGCGTGATAGCGGCGGAAGAACAAAGAGCGGAACAACAGCTCTTGCGGCAGGGCCGACAGCACAGGGTAGCCAAGCCAGATAACCAGCAGGAATTCCGGGCGGTTGCGCAGCAGGAAAAACGCCGCCTCCGGTCGTGTGACCATGACAACGGCGGCACAGAATGCGGTCATGACAACGGCAAACACGGCGAGTTCGGGCCAGGACCAGTTGCGCCAATTATACCGCAACTCGGCCCAGGCAAAGCCGCGTGTAAAATGCAGCAACACGATGCCAAGGGCCGTAAAGGTGAACAGAGACGGGAACATCCAGTTGGGTGGAAAGAACACCGCAATCAGCACAGGAGCAGCAATGAAAAACAGCCCAAACTCCAGCTGCAACCGAAATTGCGGCGCCGCGCTGTCGGCCCAATCGGTTTGTTTGCTCACTGTATTGCCAACTCCGCCCGGATCAGGCCACGCAACGAATTCCCTACGTAAAGCTTTTCCGCGTTTTTAAGGTCGGTCAAGGTCAGGGTGGCTTCGACAAACTGTTTGTTATCCAGCAATTCTTCCCGCAGGATGCCCGGCAGTACACCACAGGTCAGGGCGGGCGTCAGGCGGCGTCCGTCCGGCATGTGCACGAATAGATTGGTGATCGTACCTTCGCACAGCTCTGCACGTTCATTCAGGAAAACAAACTCGTCGATATCTTCTGGCAACGCCGCACGGGCGTTATCGTAGACAGAACGCTGTGTCGTCTTGTGCTGCAGCCACAAATCCGATGCAATTAGACGCGTTTCGGCAACAGTCACCCGCCAGACTGCGGGGTTATCGGCCAGCTCTGCGGTTGTCAGATCAAACTGCCCATCCACAGCCAAGGTCAGCCGGCACCTCAGCGGTATTTCTCCAGCGACCTTGTCGAGTTTTTCAACAGCAAGCCCCGCCTCGAATGGAATGCCGAATACGCCTGCCGTTCGTGCCATACGGGCCAAGTGGCGGTCACGCCGCACAAAGCCCTGCTCGGGCCGAAAGGCCATGGTTTCGATTATGCGGAAGTCAGGGTCAGTTGGTGGGCAAAGCGGGCTTTCCATAGCGCTTCCTCGTATTCTGATGGGGCCGTGCTGTCCCAGACCACGCCGCCGCCCACGTTAAGGGTGGCCTTGCCATCCTCGACCATCAAGGTTCGGATCGCCACGTTGAACTCGGACCGTCCATCAGGCGCTGCCCAACCAATCGCTCCGCAATAGATATCGCGGGGCCAGGGTTCTAGATCAGACAAAATCTCCATCGCGCGAATCTTGGGCGCACCGGTGATCGAGCCGCAAGGAAATAGCGCGGTCAGAATGGTCGAAAGCTCTGCGCCCAGATGCAATTGCGCCCGCACCAATGAGATCATCTGATGCACGGTCGCATAGGTCTCGACCTTGAACAGTTCAGGCACCTTGACCGAACCGGGTAGCGCAACGCGGCTGATATCATTGCGCAACAGATCGACAATCATCAGGTTCTCAGCCCGGTTTTTCGCATCGGTCGACAGAAAAGCACGGCGGCGGGCATCCTCGGCCATGTCCTCACTGCGCGGCTGGGTGCCCTTCATCGGACGGGTTTCGATCCCGCGCTCGGCGTCGGTGCGAAAGAACAACTCGGGCGAACGACTCAATAAGTCTGGCAAGCCGTCCTGCTGCACCAGAGCCCCGTAGCCAACCGGCTGACCGGCGGTCAGCGCGGCATAGAGCGACGCGCTGTCACCCTTGGCGATCAGGTCGATCGGAAAGGTCAGGTTTGCCTGATAGATATCCCCTGCCCCGATGGCGTCATGAACCTGTTGAAAGGCTTCTGTGTATCGCGCCTCATCCCAACGTGGTTCGAAACCGCTGACCTCACCATGTGCTGGCGGTAGGGCACGTTGCGTCGGCGCCTCATACGCGCCGAAGCACAACAAAGGCAGGCGGCGGCTCTTGGGTAGACGTTCGGCAAGGCGCGGTTCCAGTGTATAGCCAAGCTCATAACTGGCATATCCTGCCAACCACGCGCCGTTCGCGCGCGCCTGATCCAGCGCCGCCAAGGCTTGGGGCACATCGTCCGGCTTGTCCGCACGGATCACATCGGCTGGCCGGTCGAAACTGGTCCCTGGCCCGGCTGGCCCCTGATCGAAACGAATACGCAAGTGCATCCTCATTTGTCGTGTTGCGCGATATAGAGGATACCGCGGCGAGGGAAAGAGGGGAAAGCGGCAATTTCACCTCTGTTTCCGATACCTCTTGAACCTTTTCGCGCGGTCCCTATAACGCAGGACAATTTGGGCGCTTGGGGGTGCCCTGACTCGCGGATAATCGAAGGAACAAGGCCATGCCCAGAAGAACCGACATCCAGTCGATCATGATCATCGGAGCGGGGCCCATTGTTATCGGTCAGGCGTGCGAGTTCGACTATTCCGGCGCTCAGGCCTGCAAGGCGCTGCGCGAAGAAGGATACCGGGTCATTCTGGTGAACTCAAACCCGGCCACCATTATGACCGACCCGGGATTGGCGGACGCTACTTACATCGAACCAATCACCCCCGAGATTGTCGCCAAAATCATCGAAAAAGAACGCCCCGACGCGCTGCTGCCCACGATGGGTGGGCAGACCGGCCTCAACACCTCGCTGGCCTTGGAAGAGATGGGCGTGCTGGAAAAATTCGGGGTCGAGATGATCGGCGCCAAGCGCGACGCCATCGAAATGGCCGAAGACCGCAAGCTGTTCCGCGAGGCCATGGATCGCCTGGGGCTGGAAAACCCAAAGGCAACTATCGTGACCGCTCCCAAGCGCGATGACGGCTCCACCGATCTGGACGCAGGTGTGCAAACCGCCCTGGATGAGCTGGAAGAGATCGGCCTGCCCGCCATCATCCGCCCCGCCTTTACCCTTGGCGGCACTGGCGGTGGCGTGGCCTATAACCGAGAGGATTATATCCATTTCTGCCGATCAGGCATGGATGCCTCGCCCGTTAACCAGATCCTTGTCGATGAAAGCCTGCTGGGCTGGAAAGAATACGAGATGGAGGTGGTGCGCGACACCGCCGACAACGCCATCATCGTCTGTTCGATTGAAAACGTCGATCCGATGGGTGTGCATACCGGCGACTCGATCACTGTGGCCCCTGCCCTGACGCTGACCGACAAGGAATACCAGATTATGCGCAACGGCTCGATTGCCGTTCTGCGTGAGATCGGCGTTGAGACCGGCGGCTCGAACGTGCAATGGGCCATCAACCCCGATGATGGCCGCATGGTCGTGATTGAAATGAACCCCCGCGTGTCGCGTTCCTCGGCATTAGCCTCAAAAGCGACCGGTTTTCCGATTGCCAAGATCGCGGCCAAGCTGGCCGTGGGCTATACGCTGGATGAGTTGGACAACGACATCACCAAGGTCACCCCCGCCTCTTTCGAGCCCACCATCGACTATGTTGTCACCAAAATCCCGAAATTTGCGTTCGAGAAATTCCCTGGGTCCGAGCCCTACCTGACCACCGCCATGAAATCGGTCGGTGAGGCCATGTCAATCGGGCGCACTATCCACGAATCGATGCAAAAAGCGCTGGCTTCGATGGAGTCGGGGCTAACCGGATTTGATGAGATTGAAATCCCCGGACTGAACGTTGGTGTCTGGGACGAAGCCGACGACAAGGCCGCCGTGATCAAGGCGATCAGCCAGCAAACGCCCGATCGTCTGCGCACCATCGCGCAAGCCATGCGCCATGGCCTGTCAGACGATGAAATCTTTGGTGTCACAAAGTTTGATCCTTGGTTCCTCGCCCGCATCCGCGAGATTATCGAGGCTGAGCGTGAGGTTCGCAAAAACGGCCTGCCAATGACTGAAGATGGTCTTCGTCGGCTCAAGATGCTGGGCTTTACCGATGCACGTCTGGGCAACCTGACTGGCCGTGACGAAGACAACGTGCGCCGCGCCCGTCGGAACCTCGGTGTTTCTGCCGTCTTCAAACGCATTGACACATGCGCGGCCGAGTTCGAGGCTCAAACGCCCTATATGTACTCGACATACGAAGCGCCGATGATGGGTGAGGTCGAGTGTGAGGCCCGCCCCTCCGAACGCAAAAAGGTTGTCATCCTCGGCGGTGGGCCCAACCGGATCGGTCAGGGCATCGAGTTCGACTATTGCTGCTGTCACGCCTGTTTCGCGCTGACCGACGCCGGGTATGAGACCATCATGGTCAACTGCAACCCCGAGACGGTTTCGACCGACTATGACACTTCGGACCGTCTGTATTTTGAACCGCTGACCTTCGAACACGTCATGGAAATCCTGACGAAAGAGCAGGAAAACGGCAAGCTGCATGGTGTGATCGTTCAGTTCGGCGGCCAGACTCCGCTGAAACTGGCCAACGCGCTGGAGGCCGAAGGAATTCCGATCCTCGGCACCACCCCGGATGCCATCGACCTTGCCGAAGACCGCGAACGGTTCCAGGCGCTGGTCAATGAGTTGGGCCTGAAACAGCCCAAGAACGGCATCGCCGCGACGGATGCGCAGGCGCTGGAAATTGCCGAAGAGATCGGCTTTCCGCTCGTGATCCGCCCCTCTTACGTTCTGGGCGGGCGCGCGATGGAAATCGTCCGCGATATGGAGCAGCTAAAGCGCTACATCAACGAAGCCGTGGTGGTTTCTGGGGACAGTCCGGTTCTGTTGGACAGCTACCTTGCCGGTGCTGTGGAATTGGACGTAGACGCGCTTTGTGACGGAACCGACGTCCACGTTGCAGGTATCATGCAGCATATCGAAGAGGCTGGCGTTCATTCTGGCGACTCGGCTTGCTCGCTGCCGCCTTACTCCCTTTCCAAGGAAATCATTGCCGAGATCAAGGAACAGACATTCAAGCTGGCCAGAGCGCTGAACGTCGTTGGCCTGATGAACGTTCAGTTCGCGATCAAGGATGATGAGATTTATCTGATCGAAGTTAACCCGCGTGCATCGCGCACGGTGCCGTTTGTCGCCAAGGCAACCGACAGCGCGATTGCGTCGATTGCCGCGCGCATCATGGCGGGTGAGAAACTGTCGAACTTCCCGCAGCGCCCTCCGTATCAAGAGGGTCAGGATACAAAGATTGCCGACCAGATGACTTTGGCCGACCCGAACATGCCGTGGTTCTCGGTGAAAGAGGCCGTGTTGCCCTTTGCCCGTTTCCCCGGCGTCGACACCATCCTGGGGCCGGAAATGCGATCCACCGGCGAAGTCATGGGCTGGGACCGCGACTTTCCGCGCGCTTTCCTGAAGGCACAGATGGGTGCGGGCATGGTGCTGCCGTCCAAAGGTCGGGCGTTTATCTCGATCAAGGATGCCGACAAGACCCCTGCGATGCTTGAGGCCGCCCAAGTCCTTGCCGAACAAGGGTTTTCGTTGGTGGCCACACGCGGTACTCAGTCCTGGTTGGCCAAGCACGGCGTTGCCTGTGATGTGGTCAACAAGGTCTATGAGGGTCGCCCGGACGTGGCCGACATGCTGAAAGACGGTCAGGTGCAGCTATTGATGAACACCACCGAAGGCGCGCAGGCGGTTGAAGATAGCAAGTCCATCCGCTCAATTGCCCTATATGACAAAATCCCCTACTTCACCACCGCAGCTGCAAGCCATGCCGCAGCGCTGGCGATCAAGGCGCAGGCCGAGGGGGATGTTGAGGTAAAATCGCTGCAGGGCTGAACGGCCGTGTGAGTTGCCAGAGTGTCAAAGGTGTTGATCCAGCCAGTTCAGCACTGGCATTCTCGCGATTACGGCGTCGTCAGCGTGTGAGAGTGGTATTTGATCAAAATCGGCATATTCCCTTAGGTAACCATCCCTTGATCAAATCCCATTGTGACTGCATTTTAGGCAGATTCGAAACCTTCAGGACCCGCCATGTACACGCCCGCAATCACAGGCACAGGTGTTTTCACGCCCGAAAACATCATCACCAATGCTGAACTCGTCGCTGCCTTCAACGCCTATGCAGACAAGCAAAACGCTAAGAATGCAGACAAAATCGCAGCTGGTGAGATTGAGCCGCTGCAGCATTCCTCGGAAGAGTTCATCCTCAAGGCATCGGGCATCGAAAACCGGTACGTGATGGACAAATCCGGCGTGCTGGATCCTGACGTAATGCACCCCCTTTTGCGCCAACGCAGCGATGACGAACCGGGCATCATGACCGAGATGGCGGTAGACGCGTGCAAAAAAGCCTTGGCACAGGCTGGACGCACAGCCGAAGACGTTGATCTGGTGATTTGCGCAGCCTCGAACCATGAACGCGCCTACCCGGCGATTGCGATCGAAATTCAGCAAGCGCTGGGGATCAACGGCTTTGGATTTGACATGAACGTTGCCTGCTCGTCGGCCACGTTCGGCATTCAGGCCGCAGCGGACATGATCCGCTCGGGCTCGGTCAGATCGGCGCTGGTGGTGAACCCCGAAATCTGCTCGGGCCACTTGGAATGGCGGGACCGCGATTGCCACTTTATCTTTGGTGACGTCGCCACGGCTACCCTGATCGAACGGATCGAAGACGCGCAAGGGCCACATTTCGAAGTCCTCTCGACCCGCTGCGCCACGTCTTTTTCGAATAACATTCGTAATAACAACGGTTTCCTGCGTCGGTCGCGCCCCGCCGGCGTTATTGATCGGCGCGATATGCAGTTCATGCAGAACGGCCGCAAGGTGTTCAAGGAAGTGCTGCCGATGGTCAGCAAACACATCTCGGATCACATGGAAGCCGAAGGTGTAACCAGCAGCGACCTGAAACGCCTGTGGCTGCACCAGGCCAACAAGACGATGAACGATTTCATTGGCAAAAAGGTGCTGGGGCGTAAGCCTGAACCTGATGAGCAACCCAACATCCTTCAGGACTATGCCAACACGTCCTCAGCCGGATCCATCATCGCGTTCTCCAAATATTCAGATGATTTGGCTGACGGTGATATCGGGTTGATCTGCTCGTTCGGGGCTGGCTATTCGGTGGGGTCAGTGATTGTGAAGCGGCACGGTTAGACGAGCCGCTGACACGCGCGATTTCTTGCGGTCAGGGATTGAAGCTGGGGGGCGGCAAGCGAGCCTCAGCTCACGCTTTCCTCTTCCAAATGCAGCTTCATTTCGATCAACACCTGTTGCAGCAGACTGGTTTCTTTCAGCAGGCGCTTAGCTTCGTTGACCGTTATTATGCCGTCCTCGATGGCAGCCTGATATTCGGTCATCAGCATCGCAAAGCGTTGGCTCAGCGCGATGACGTCAGAATTTACCCCCCCGGTTCGCGGCTTAGTTGTGTTTCGACCATCATAAGACAGAGTAATGTTTTTCAAATCGGCCAGCGCCGATGTCACATGCGGGAAATTTGAAACAACCTCCAGCCGGGCCACGGCGTCGACGGGCATGAACCGGTCAGCGTGTTCGGCATTGTCTGAATAATACCGACCCAAGGTTGCCTTGGACTTTCCGGTAATCTCGCACGCAGACTCTATGCCAACGTCTTTGACCAACGCCTCTGTGTGCTTCTTCAGATAGGCACCGATATCTGCCATATTTTTACCTTTTCTGCCTGCGTCACCCACAACATCTGCCCGTGCGGGGGAAAGGGACAGGAAAATTCCCATACTCCAGTCATAATTGAAATGCCATAAATTGGCTATCCCTCAGATATGCAGGGGTTTTGTGAGTGAGTGGTGGCCCTTCCGGCCGGTAATGAGTGATTGCGAGGCACTATTTTAGCCCCGCTGTGTGAAGGCCCATGTTGGCCGATGACGTCGCTGGTGTGGGCGCAGGGGATCCATCCCCTTTGAGCGTAAGCTCTGCCCCTGCAACGACAGCGGCGACGTCACTTTTATGAACGGCTGTTATAGCCTTGCCGGGACACGTAAGGCCATTTAGACCCGGGCGCATGGCAAAGCTGTATTTCAACTATTCAACGATGAACGCGGGTAAATCGACCGTGTTGCTGCAAGCCTCGCACAATTATCGCGAACGGGGCATGGATACTTATCTGATGACCGCAGCGCTGGACGGGCGTGCCGGGATTGGAAAGATTGCGTCACGCATAGGCATTTCCGCCGATGCCGACACGTTTTCCTCAAACGACGATGTGTTTGCGATGATCCAACGGCGGCTGGACCAAGGTGAAATCGCATGCGTCTTTGTCGACGAAGCGCAGTTTCTTTCAGAAGAGCAGGTCTGGCAGCTGGCGCGCGCCGTGGATGACCTTAGCGTGCCAGTGCTTGCCTATGGTCTTCGGGTAGATTTTCAGGGTCGCCTTTTCCCGGGATCAGCAGCCTTGCTAGCCCTCGCAGACGAGATGCGCGAGGTGCGCACCATCTGCAAATGCGGGCGGAAAGCGACGATGGTGATTCGACAGGATGAGAACGGAAACACCATCATCGAAGGTGCACAGGTACAGATTGGCGGAAATGAAACCTACGTCTCGGTTTGTCGCAGGCACTGGCGCGAGGCGGTTGAACCCTAGACCGGGTTCGGCAGCGGTCGCCCTGCGACAAAGGCCGCAACGTTATCCAGTGCCATAAGACCCATGTTGCTACGTACCTCTTCTGTTGCAGTGCCCAGATGCGGTAGCAGGGTCACATTCTCCATCTCGCGCAGGGCCTGCGGGACAGCAGGTTCAAACTCATAGACATCCAGACCAGCACCGGCGATCTGGCCCGATTGCAGGGCGGCGATCAGGGCGGCTTCGTCGACAACCTCTCCGCGTGCGATATTGATCAGGATGCCCGAGGGTTTCATGACCTCCAGCACCTGTGCGTTGATCAGATGGCGCGTCTCAGCACCGCCGGGGACAGCAAGGACAAGAAAATCGACGTCTGCTGCCAGTGTGTTCAGGTCAGCGACATACTCGGCAGGGTAGTCCACCTGCTTCCGGCTGCGCGATTGATAGGCCACCTGCATTCCGAACCCAAAGTGGCACCGACGTGCAATGGCCTGACCAATCCGCCCCATGCCAACGATGCCGACTCGTTTGCCGGTGACGTGATGGCCCAGCATCTGCGTTGGATGCCAGCCCTGCCAATGCCCTGCACGGACCAAGCGCTCGCCCTCACCAGCCCGACGGGCGGTCGACAGCAGCAAGGTCATGGCGATATCCGCCGTCGCATCCGTCACGGCACCGGGCGTGTTGGTGACGGCAATACCCACGGCTTGCGCGGCGCCTACGTCGATGTGGTTGTAGCCGACGCCAAAATTCGCCAGCAGCCCACAGCGGGGGTCCGCGACTTCGGCAAAGACCTGAGCCGAGAACTGATCGCCCAAGGTCGGTACGACCACGTCGAACTCCTTCAACGCGCGCAGCATCTCATCACGCGTCATCGGTGCGGTCTCCTTGCCGATTTCCACGTCAAACTCAGCCCGGGCGCGGGCCTCGACGGCGGGAGTCATCGGGCGTGAAATCAGCACCTTCATCAATGCATCCGTCCACCGATGGGAACCTCGCCATCCGGGCCGATAAGGACAACCTCACCGTTTTCGTCTGGCAGGCCCAACACCAGAACCTCGGACATGAACCGGCCGATCTGGCGTGGGGGGAAGTTCACGACGGCCATCACTTGTTTTCCGACCAGAGTCTGCGGGTCGTAATGCGCCGTGACCTGAGCCGAGGTCTTCCGCTCGCCAATCTCATCCCCAAAGTCGATCCACATCTTGATCGCGGGTTTGCGGGCCTCAGGGTATGGCTCAGCACGGGTTACTTCACCTACGCGGATATCGACCTTGAGAAAGTCGTCCAATGTAATCTCACTCACGAGACAGCTCCTTGGATCGGTCTGTTGCAGCTTTGACTGCGCGGCGCAGCAGGTCAGGGAAACCGGTTTCTTCGTGCATCAACACCTCAAGAGCGGCCTGCGTGGTGCCATTGGGGGACGTCACGTTGACCCGCAGTTGAGAGGGGTCTTCTTCGGCAGCAACGGCCAGCGCACCGGCCCCAGCCACGGTAGATTTGGCCAGTTTCATCGCCAGTTCACCCGGCAATCCCTGGGCCTCGCCCGCCGCTGCCAGCGTTTCGATCAGGTGAAAAACATAGGCCGGGCCCGAGCCGCTCAGCCCGGTTACGGCGTCCATTTGCGCCTCATCATCCAGCCGGACGGTCTCACCAATTGCAGACAACAGGTTTTCCGCAAGGAGTACGTCTGCTTCTGATGCCTGTGTGTTGCCGATGAGAGCAGTGATTCCCTGGCGGATTGCAGCAGGTGTGTTCGGCATGGCGCGCACGATCGGGGTGTCTTTTCCCAACACGCTTTCAAATGTGGCAATAGGGGTTCCTGCTGCGACCGAAACAAACAGGGTGTCGCCACCGCCCAGCGCCTTGATCGCTGGCAGGGCCTCACCCATCATCTGCGGTTTGACTGCAACCAGCACCACGGCCGGGGCCTCGGGCAATGGAGTGTTGATGTTGACGCCCTGCGCCTTCAGCCAGTCCGAGGGATTCGGATCAATGACCCAGACGGCAGATGCGGGAAGGCCATGTTCTAACCATCCGGCGAGCATGGCTGATCCCATTTTGCCGCATCCCAGAAGAAAAAGCCCCTGTTCGGCGACGCGTGACATATCCATGATTGCCCCTCTCCTTGTTCGGTTCGGGGCAAAGCTTTACGCGCGGCCGTAGGCCTCTGCAATGGCGACTTGCATCGCATCTTCCGGATCACGGTTGCCCCAGGTGACCAGTTGGATCGCCGGGTAATACCGCTCAGCACTTAGCACTGCGGCTGTGATCATGGTGTCGATCTGCTCCGGGCTGGCCATCTGGCCGCCGGCCAGAACCAAACCATACCGATAGATCATCAGCTTCTGATTGGCCCAATACGTGAACGCCCCGGCCCAGCACTGATCATTCATCTTGTTCAGAAGTTCATACAGCTCGGTCTCACGCTCGGCAGGTGGCTCCATTTCAAACGAGCACACCATGCGTAGCGTTTCGTCATAGTTGGACCAGGCCAGAGTGATTGAGTATGTGCGCCACTGCCCTTCGACAGCCATTGCGATCTGGTCATCCCCGATCCGGTCAAAATCCCAGTCGTGATGCTCGGCCAAGTGCTCGACTATATCAATCGGATGAAGGTCTTCTTCGAGAAACTGCTCGGAAAGGGCCATAATGCCACCTCACTTTTCTCTAGCATTTCGGGGCTGGCAGTGCCCCAGCGCTAGTTGCCTGCTCTACAAGCCGGGCTTCCCCCTTGGGCCTGTACTAAATATGGTGCGATGCGAGACAGGGGTCTGGCAACCCTATTTCTTGGGGATAGCAGCAATAAGTTGTGGATAGTCAGCAACGGCACTCAAAATCTTGGCGCAGACCTCAGCTTTGTCTTGATTAAATTCCGCAAGGCGTCAGAATGCACCGCACCGTACAACCCAAGACGGGATTGCGCGGCGCGTCACTTTGCCCTGAAATTCAAGATCGTAAGAAACGGGACGGCTTTACTTGTCCAGCTTCGCCTCGAGCGCGGCGATGCGTGCTCCCAGCGCTGCGTTCTCTTCGCGGGCTTTTTGCGCCATCGCGCGGACGGCGTCAAACTCTTCACGGGTTACGAAGTCACGATCGGCCAGCCAACGATCAATCATTGACTTCATCGCATTCTCGGCCTCTTCCCGCGCGCCCTGAGCCACCCCCATGGCGTTGGTCATCAACTGGGAAACGTCATCCAGGATTTTGTTGCGGGTCTGCATATCTTTACTCCGGTCTGTCGGTTGGTCTTTATATGGGGGACGATTGGCCCGGACTCAAGGTTGACTTGCCCCTCAAACCCCGGGCAATGAGACGCACATGCAGGCTGTTCTGAATTTCCCCGATCTGTCACCCGAGCTTTTCTCGATCTCACTCTTCGGGATGGAGCTTGCCCTTCGGTGGTACGCGCTGGCCTATATCGCCGGTATCCTGATTGCATGGCGGATGGGGATTATAGCGTTGCGGCGCCCGGCCTTGTGGCCCGAGAAAACGCCGCCGATCAAGCCCGAACAGCTTGAGGACCTCATCACATGGAGCATACTCGGCGTGATTGTGGGTGGGCGACTTGGGTTCGTCCTGTTCTATCAGCCCGCATATTACCTTTCGAACCCTCTGGAGATTCTGAAAGTCTGGCAGGGCGGAATGGCATTTCATGGCGGGTTGCTTGGGGTTGTGATCGCCTCTTACCTATATGCGCGGCGTCAGCAAAGCCCGGTTCTGTCCTTGGCAGACTTGATTGCCCATACGGTGCCACCCGGATTGCTGCTGGGGCGGCTGGCGAATTTCATCAATGCCGAACTTTGGGGGCGCCCCAGTGACTTGCCCTGGGCCGTGATTTTCCCCGGTGGAGCCGCGCAGGATTGCCCAGGCGTTTTGGCCGGGATGTGCGCCCGGCATCCATCGCAATTGTATGAGGCCGCATTAGAGGGCTTGCTGCTGGGCATCCTGCTTTTGTGGCTGGCATATCGGCGCGGAGCATTCCACAAGCCCGGCCTGATCACCGGTGTTTTCCTGGCCGGGTACGGCGCGTCGCGGTTCTGCGTCGAATTCTTCCGGCAGCCCGACGCGCAGTTTATCTCGCCCGGCAATCCGTTGGGCTTGGCGCTGCATATAGGTGGGTACGGCCTGACAATGGGGCAATTGCTGTCGCTGCCGATGATTGGCCTTGGCCTGTGGCTTGCCCTGCGTGCAAGGCGGGTCGCATGACTTTGATGGATCATCTGCTGGAACGAATCGCGCAAGATGGCCCGATGAACGTCGCCGACTACATGACCGAATGCCTGCTGCATCCGACTTTTGGTTATTACACGACCCGCGATCCGCTTGGTACACAGGGCGATTTCATCACTGCCCCGGAAATCAGTCAGATGTTCGGAGAGTTGATCGGGCTGTCGCTGGCACAAAGCTGGCTGGATCAGGGTCGCCCAGACTCTTTTGTACTGGCCGAGCTTGGTCCGGGGCGTGGGACGCTAATGGCGGATATGCTACGCGCCACCGCTGGTGTGCCTGGTTTCACGGATGCCGCACAGATCGTACTGTTTGAAGCTTCGCCCACATTGCGCGACATCCAGGCACAGACGCTTACAGGCTATCAATCGCGCTGGGTCGACTCAGTGGCAGACCTGCCCGAAGCCCCGTTGTTTCTGGTCGCAAATGAGTTTTTCGACGCCCTGCCCATTCGCCAGTTTCTGCGTGATGGAACGGGTTGGCGCGAACGGCTTATCGGTGCCGATGGCAATACGTTGACCTGGGGGTTGGGCCCGCAATCAGATCAGGTTGCGCTTACGGATCGGCTGAACGAAACCAAGGACGGTGACCTCGTCGAGCTTTGTGCGGCGGCGATACCCATCATTGCCGTGATCGCCCGGCGGATCGGCACGCATGGCGGGGCTGGGCTGATCGTGGACTATGGTGACTGGCGTTCGCTTGGCGATACATTCCAGGCGCTTCACAGGCACACGCACACAGACCCTTTGGACAAGCCCGGTCAAGCTGATCTGACAGCGCATGTGGATTTCGAACCTTTGGCGATTGCGGCCCGTGCTGCAGGATGTGCGCATACGCGGCTCACCCCTCAGGGGATTTTTCTGGAACGGCTTGGTATCGCCACCCGTGCGCAATCCCTTGCAGCGACTCTCGGCGGGTCCAAGCTGGAAGAGCTGGTTGCCGCACATCGCCGGTTGACGCATTCGGACGAAATGGGAAACCTGTTCAAAGTGCTGGGCCTTTACCCCTCGCCCACTTCGCCGCCACCGGGACTTGAGTCATGACTTTGGAAATTTTGACCTCAGATTTGCTGAACCCCGTACGCCACGGGTTCTTCAGCCGCCGAGGCGGCGCGTCGTCGGGCATTTTTGCGGGACTCAATTGTGGCTATGGCTCATCCGATCAAACCGAAGCCGTAACGCTGAATCGAAAACGGGTCGCACAGGCGATGGAGGTTGCGCCAGACGCCCTGGTCGGCATCCATCAGGTTCATTCACCAACTGTTCTGACGGTCGACGCCCCGATAAATGGGGACAAGCCAAGGGCAGACGCCGTCGTCACCGCCACGCCGGGATTGGCCCTGACGATTCTGACCGCCGATTGTCAGCCAGTCTTGTTTGCAGATACGGAAGCAAACGTGATCGGAGCTGCACACGCGGGTTGGCGCGGCACTTTGGACGGTGTGTTGGAAGCCACGCTTGACGCAATGGAAGCCCTTGGTGCAACGCGGGAAAACATCACTGCGGTGATCGGCCCCTCGATCTCACAGTCAGCTTACGAGGTTGGCCCCGAATTTCTGGACGAATTCGCCGCTGATTCACCGGACAACCTGCGGTTCTTTGCAAACGGACACGGCGATCGGCTTCAATTTGATCTTCCCGCCTTTGGGCTGCACAGATTGCGTCAGGCGGGCGTGGGGCGGGCTGAATGGACACGTCATTGCACCTACTCCGATCCTGAAAGATTCTATTCGTACCGCCGATCTACCCACGCGAAAGAAGCGGATTACGGACGCCTGATTTCCGCCATAAAACTTTAAGCAAAACCCGAATTAAGGCAATTTCGCCGCTTTTTCGCCACAATTGTTTGGCTAGCTAAGTCACTACAATTTGATAATTTTTGTCCGCTCTCAGGTGTTTATCTGTCAGTACCCCCGCAGGGCGCGACGTATTTAAAGAAGAGGAATCGCAAAGTCTCGTTTGTCCTGAATTCATCCCGGATCAGCCTTATCGCCGCCGCAATAGCCAAGCAAATTAGGACCCCAGAGGAAAAGGGACGTCGGTCCCAAAACGAGCAGGACAACAAAATGAAGAGGAAATCACGCTTTCTCTGCGCCGTTCTTGCGGCCACCAAAGAGAATCAGCTGGAGATGCCGTGGAAACGGGTTTCCAGCCAATCAATCAGGGTCGCACGCCGCATGGCGGCACGTAGCTGACCATGAAAACCCCGCGAGCCAAGCTGCCGGTTCCGGGACGAGACGCACATCGGAAGGGTGCTCCGACCCGGTGTGTGGCTTGCCGCCGATATTTTGCGCGGTTCAGGTTCGGAGCCTGTTTGCGCAGGCAATTTCGCCTGCGTTTGTATGAGTTTGCAGGGGGGTCAATGTGATGACCAACAGCGCTGAGATTTCTGTCGCGGCTCGCGGTCGAGATGCCTGTTGTTCTGCGGTCATCGATTTCTTGCAAGGCAAAAGTAAATCCGATCAGGCGCGGCTGTACGGGGGTTCAGCTTACCTGTTCGTGTCTTAGAGGGGACGGAATTGTAATGACTATCCCAAATTCTTTATCGCGCGCTGCCAGGAATGCCGTTGAAACGTCGGCATTGCTGCGCGATGGGCCAAGGTCGAAAACACAGAAAAAAGCGCAGCTTAGGCGCTATGAAGTCAGCACACTGATGAAAAATGGGGAAGTCGTTCAAACACGTCACATCGCCCCTGCCCTGCCAATGTTCGAGGACGCGTTCTGTGCTTTTACGCGCGGAGCCTTGGTTGAAACCGAATCGGGCCCGATGGCCTTCGAAGACCTGTTGCCGGGCGATACTGTCCTGACTCAGACCGGCGCTTCGGAAACGGTCCTTTGGAAAGGGTCGGTTATGTTGATTCCCGGACGTCAGGATTCGCACGGCCGCACGCGCCCGTTGACAAGGATCATGGCCGACACATTTGGAATGCAAAAGCCGATGTCTGGCGTGATCGTTGGCCCTTCCGCGCGGTTACTAGGTACGCCGTCTCATTTGCGACATGTAAACGGAGAGGGACCGGTGCTTACACCCGTGCATGAATTCCAGGACGGTATGAGTGTAATCGAAACACTGCCACCAACACCCGTTGAGCTGTTCCATATCTGCTTGAAACGGCACGCTGTCATCAATGTGGATGGTTTGCAGTTCGAAACCTACCATCCTGGCGTCAACGCCGTGCGTAGGCTCAGCCATTCTCTCCGGTCGATCTACCTGAATTTGTTTGCGCATATCGACACGCTAAGTGACTTCGGGCCTTTGGTCATGCCGCGGGCTGGCGACGGACAGGTGGATGCGATAACCGCGTGAATCGCGTTACGATCTGCTATACGAGGGCAATATGCAGTTACTAATCAGTTGGGTGGTCTATGTTTCGGTGGCAGCGGTCCTGCCACCCATAAAACCACATCCTAAGCTTGTTGGCATCAGGCCGTCCGGCTCATCCGTTCTTCGAGGACGTCGAATGGCACGCCTGGTTCATCTTTTGCGCCGCGAATAACCAACGACGTCTTGACGCTTGCAACATTGGGCGTGGTCAGCAATGCACCGGTCAAGAACTGCTGAAAACTGCTAAGATCAGGGGCCACGCATTTCAGGATGAAATCCACCTCGCCGTTCAGCATGTGACATTCCCTGACCAAAGGCCACTCGCGGCAGCGTTCCTCGAATGCGCTCAACTCGGACTCGGCCTGACTTTCCAGACCGACCATTGCAAAGACCTGAACTTCGAATCCCAGTTCACGCGAGTTCACATCAGCGTGGTAGCCACGGATCAGCCCTGATTCCTCAAGAGTTCGTACGCGCCGCAGGCATGGTGGGGCCGAAATACCCACGCGTTTTGCCAGTTCGACATTGGTCATGCGACCGTCTGCCTGCAATTCCGCCAGAATCTTGCGGTCAATCTCATCCAGCCGTATCGCGACCATCAAATGCTCCTGATTTTTCGGTTGTTATATCAGTAGCTAGAAGATGCGCAATAATATTTCACGACTGCGCAATATTGTTTATTCTTCATGTCTTTTTTTGTGCGCTATTCGCAGAGTGCATAGCGGGTACGAAACACGAAGGGTCTTTAAGGGTGGCTGGTGGGTCGCTATATCCCACCGTCAGGGGCCAAGCGGCCCAATCAGGCAGATCGAGTTGGGGGTACCATGGCCGAAACACGTCACACCAAGGTTCTGATCATCGGATCAGGACCCGCTGGTTACACTGCGGGCGTCTACGCAAGCCGCGCAATGCTGAATCCGATCCTGGTTCAGGGCATCGAACCCGGCGGTCAGTTGACCACCACGACCGAGGTCGAGAACTGGCCCGGCGATACCGAAGTTCAGGGCCCGGACCTGATGGTTCGCATGCAGGACCACGCCAAGGCGATGGGATGTGAGGTCATTGGCGATATCATCAGCGATCTGGACATCTCGAAACGTCCTTTCACGGCCAAAGGCGACAGCGGCACCACCTATACCGCCGATTCAGTCATTCTGGCCACCGGAGCGCGCGCGAAATGGCTGGGTCTTCCGTCAGAGGACAAGTTCAAGGGTTTTGGCGTTTCAGCCTGCGCCACCTGCGACGGCTTCTTTTACCGTGGGCAGGAGATCGTGGTGATTGGCGGCGGCAACACCGCCGTGGAAGAGGCGCTGTTCCTGACCAATTTCGCCAGCAAAGTCACGCTGATTCATCGCCGCGATGAACTGCGGGCCGAGAAGATTCTGCAAGACCGGCTGCTCAAGCACGAAAAGATCGAACCGCTTTGGTTTCACGAACTGGAGGAGGTCATTGGCACCGATGCCCCCTTGGGTGTCGAGGGCGTGCGCGTGAAGAACGTAAAAACCGGCGAGATCACCGAGATACCCTGCAAGGGCGTCTTTGTCGCCATTGGCCACGCCCCTGCAAACGAGCTGGTCAAAGACACGCTGGAAACGCACATGGGCGGCTATGTGGTCACCAAGCCGGGATCGACCGAAACATCGGTGCCGGGTGTGTTTGCAGCGGGCGACCTGACCGACCACATCTACAGGCAGGCAGTGACAAGCGCCGGTATGGGCTGCATGGCCGCCCTGGACGCCGAGCGTTTTTTGGCGGAACACGATTAAACGACCTCGGGAATTCTCCGAGCCGTTCGGGGAATTCCAACGCCGCCTCGGGCACAACCTCAGCTTGACCCATCCGCTCGCACGTATCAGACTCGGGCCAGCATAAGCGAATGCAGGTGGCCTGAGTGAAAAGCGTATTGTGGCAAGGCGGGTGGACAACCCGGCTGCGGATCGGCAGCGGCCTGATCCTGTTCGCCTATGCCTTCTTTCACTTCATTAATATCGGGTTGGGCCTGTTCCACACCGATTATCTGCACAGCATGCAGAAAGGTCGCCATGTCGTCACGCGGCACGACCTTGGCAGCGTGATCCTGTACCTTGCGCTGTTCATCCATTCCGGGCTTGCGCTCTATTCCATCAGTCAACGCCGAACGATGCGGATGCCCTTCAGCACCGGCTTGCAAATTGTTCTGGGTCTTCTGATCCCACTGCAGCTTATCGCCCATATCGTACACACGCGCTACGCCCATGAGGTTTATGACGTAAATGACGAGATGGGCTATATCATCGCCCTAATGTGGCCCAGCTCTGCGGTTTGGATGCAAAGCGTTCTGCTGCTGGTGGTCTGGGTCCACAGCTGCATCGGATTGCACATGTGGTTGCGGCTGACCCGCTGGTGGTCAGGGACCGTGCCGTATTTGATCGGTGCGGCCGTATTTGTGCCTTCGTTTGCGCTGGCCGGGTTGCTGACCGAAGGGCGCCGCATCTGGGCTGATTTTGGCGATCCCTTCCTGCGCGACCAATATATCGAGCACTACAATTGGCCCTCGCCCGAGTCTTTTCAGACCATGACCCAAGTAAAAAACAACGCGCTCATAGCATTTCTGATGGCGCTCGGGGCGGCGCTTTTGGTTTTCGTCGTGCGCAAATTATGGCGGCGCAGACACTCAGTGCGGGTAAAGTATGTCGAAGGTCCAGAGGTGGTGGCCGAAAAAGGCATGACTCTTCTTGAAATCTCGCAGGCCAATGGTGTTCCTCACACAGCCCTGTGCGGTGGCAAAGGGCGTTGCACCACATGCCGAGTGATCGTTGAAGACGGTGCCGACGAACTGCCTGCCCCTAGCGAGGTCGAGGCCCGCAGTCTTGCCGCAGTTGGCGCGCCCGTGCGCGCACGGCTGGCTTGCCAAATCCGCCCGACCGAACCGCTGACCGCTTTTCGCATGTTCCGCCCCGATGGCGGACGTAAACGCGCCCACGCCAGTCAAGGGCAAGAACGGAAACTGGCAGTGCTGTTCCTTGACATGCGCGGATTTACCTCGCGGACAACTGGTCAATTGCCATATGATATCGTGTTCCTTTTGAACCGTTTCTTCGACGCGATTGTTCCGGCGATTACTGCGCATGGCGGCGTTGTCGACAAATACATGGGGGATGGTCTGCTGGCTGTTTTTGAAAAACCAGACGCTGAACGATCAGCCCAGGCCGGGCTTGCGGCCGCCGCTGATGTCAGTCTTGCCCTTGCGCGATTCAATCAGCAGCTCAAAAGCGAAGCCAGCCCCGGGATACGTATCGGGATGGGGCTGCATCTGGGTGATCTGGTGCTGGGTGAAATCGGTGCCGTGGGCAGTTCCGCACATACAATCATCGGCGATGCGGTCAACGTGGCCAGCCGGCTTGAAGGGGAAACCAAGGCATTGAAAGTTGAGCTTTTGGTTTCGACCGATTTGTTGCAAGCGGCGAGATATGACAGCGACCCAGCTGACCTTAAATCCTTTGACCTGCGCGGGGTCGCAGAGCCGATTCTTGCATTGCCCGTGGCAAGAGCATCCGACCTTTTTAAGCATAAGGCGACCTTGGAACAGTCGCACTAAATCCACCCGGCGACAGCGCATCAACGGGAATAAAGTCGGGAAAAGTCGACTGTTGCGAAAAAATCTTCCAATCCGGTCAAAAACCGCGCATATCGTCCTTTATTTCCTGAATGTATATGGACTCCGACAAGCGCTCGGGGCACACGCCCCAGCAAACACCCCTGAACCACCGGTAAAAACCGCACTTCGACAAGAGTATTCCAATGACGATGTTAAGCAATCTGGCTCCGATCCCCGAACTTTACGTATCGTATGAATCGGCGCAAAAGCTGAAAGTGGAAGCCGCCGACCTGACCAGCTGGGACCTGAGCCCGCGTCAGATCTGCGATCTGGAACTGCTGATGAATGGCGGTTTCAATCCGCTCAAAGGCTTCCTGAGCGAGGCCGATTATGACAACGTCGTCGAGAACATGCGTCTTGCTGACGGCACCTTGTGGCCAATGCCAATCACGCTGGACGTCAGTGAAGATTTTGCTGACACAATCGAACTGGGTCAGGATATCGCCCTCCGCGATCAGGAAGGTGTCATCCTTGGCACCATGACAGTCACCGACCGCTGGACCCCGGACAAAGCGCGCGAAGCCGAAAAAGTGTTCGGCGCGGATGATGACGCGCACCCGGCAGTGAATTACCTGCATAATGTCGCCGGAAAAGTTTACTTGGGCGGCCCGGTTACAGGTATCCAGCAGCCGGTCCACTACGACTTCCGCGGTCGCCGCGACACTCCGAACGAGCTGCGCGCCTATTTCCGAAAACTGGGCTGGCGCCGCATCGTGGCCTTCCAGACTCGCAACCCGCTGCACCGCGCGCACCAGGAACTGACCTTCCGCGCCGCGAAAGAAGCACAGGCCAACCTGCTGATCCACCCGGTTGTCGGCATGACCAAGCCCGGCGACGTGGATCACTTTACCCGTGTTCGCTGCTACGAGGCGGTGCTGGACAAATACCCGGCCTCGACCACCTCGATGTCGCTGCTGAATCTTGCGATGCGCATGGGTGGCCCGCGCGAGGCGGTCTGGCACGGCCTGATCCGCGCCAACCACGGCTGCACCCACTTCATTGTGGGCCGCGACCATGCTGGCCCGGGCAAAAACAGCAAGGGTGAGGATTTCTATGGGCCTTACGACGCACAGGATCTGTTCCGCAAATACCAGGATGAGATCGGCGTCGAAATGGTCGATTTCAAGCACATGGTCTATGTACAGGAACGCGCCCAGTACGAACCGAATGACGAGATCCTCGACAAGGATGACGTCACGATCCTGAACATCTCGGGCACCGAACTGCGCCGTCGTCTGGCCGAAGGTCTGGAAATCCCCGAATGGTTCAGCTTTCCCGAGGTTGTGGCCGAGCTGCGCAAAACCAAACCGCCGCGCAGCCAGCAGGGCTTTACCGTGTTCTTCACCGGTTTTTCGGGTTCGGGCAAATCGACCATCGCCAACGCTCTTATGGTCAAGCTGATGGAGATGGGTGGCCGTCCGGTGACCTTGCTGGACGGGGACATCGTTCGTAAAAACCTGTCGTCGGAATTGGGCTTTTCCAAAGAGCACCGCGATCTCAACATCCGTCGCATCGGCTACGTGGCCTCTGAGATCACCAAGAATGGCGGGATCGCCATCTGTGCACCAATCGCACCCTATGCCACGACCCGCCGCGCGGTTCGCGAAGAGATCGAGCAGTTCGGCGCCTTCTGCGAGGTGCATGTTGCGACCTCGATCGAAGAATGCGAACGTCGCGACCGCAAAGGTCTGTACAAGCTGGCGCGCGAGGGCAAGATCAAGGAATTTACGGGCATCTCCGACCCTTACGACGTGCCACAAAACCCTGAACTGAGCGTCGAGACCGAGAATGTCGATGTCGACAATTGCGCCCACCAGGTGCTGCTCAAACTGGAAAGCATGGGCTTGATCGCCGCGTCCTAAGCTCTGATAAATCCGAATAGACGGCTCCTGGTATCCGGGGGCCGTTTTTCTCTGGAAGCATTACATAAGCGCCCGTTGGCGCAGTTCCCCACAGCAACACTGGCTTGCCATCAATTGCCCCCCTGCCCTTACCATTCGGGCAGGCGTTGAGTTGCTACCCTCTGGCGCACTGTTCAACCCGCCTAAGGGTCAGCCCGGGGTCGCGTCCAGTTCCGCGCGCAGCAGCCGCGCGGCCCTGCTTTCGAAATCGCCATAATCTGCTGCCTGCTGTTGGATGAACTGCAAGTGCGGCAAGCGTGCGGCAAAGTCCTCAATCGAAGCGGACTGGATCGCGCGGCGGATATCGGCCTCGGACTCACACAGGATCATGCCAGACGTATCGAAGAAATCGCCGATATTCGGGCACCCCCAATAGATCGGTACTGTCGAACAAAGGATCGCGTCGATCAGCTTTTCCGAGAAGTAGTTCCTCTCGCGCACATTCTCGATCACCACGGAATAACGGTAGGGGGCCAGCCCGTCTGATTTTCGCTCGAACGGTGTATATCCCCGGCCCATGATGTCCACATCCGCGCCGGTGTCCCGAACCCAGTCGATCACTGCATGGCGCAGCCTGTGCCCTTCAAGATCGCGCTTGGCTGAGGCGATCAGCGAGCAGGACTTGGTTTTATCAACGCCAAGATCTCGCCAGTCGGGCACCATCGTCACGCCATAGGGCAGGAACACCGCGTTCGGTATGTTTTCAAGCAACACGTCATGGAAGGTGAAAACGCGGAAGAATCGCCGCCAGGTGTAACGCAGCATTCGGTCGTGTTTGCTGTGGATGGCCGAAGGCTCACCCATCATCAGCGAAATGCGTGCTCGCGTGCCACGACGCAGGCGAAGATGCACAGTCGAGTTCGGGTACATGATCAGGTGATCGGTACGCTTTAAATCACCGACCGTCTTGCCGATCAGGCGGTCGGGGCACCCCTCGGGCCAGATCAATTCGGATAATGGGACCGAGGCAAGTTTCGGTCCAAGACGGTACCCATAGGGCAATATTGCGATGGCAGGCTGGGTCATTTAGTGACCTCCGGCAAGTCAACCTGGCCGCGCATCAGAACATATCCGCGTCCCGCAACCTTTATGCCGGTCATCGCATCAACCGGCCCCACGCGTGCCACGGTGGCCTGACCCGGACGGCCCATGTCATGACCTTGCTCAGCCGTAAAGCTGTCCTTGGTCATCAGCCCGTTTTTCCAAAGATAGGCCGCCATCGCACCGGTTGCCGATCCGGTAAAGGGATCCTCGGGCGGGCTAGGCGGTGCCATCAGAAGGCGCGCGAACGTATCGCCCGCGTCTGTCGCGCCCTTGAGTGTCACTAAGAAAGGCTCTGCCATGTCTACACCAGAATAACCAGCCTTCGCAGCAAGCTCGCGCAACGCGTCGACGTTCAGCTTCGCAGCACGAAGTGCATCATGATCACGCAGAACCGTTATGCAAAATGGCAAACCGGTGGACACAAACTGAGGCGGGGAAACTATAGCGTCCTCGGGCAAACTAACGGTGGCAGCAACCATACCGGCAGGTATGACCTTGCCGAATTGCGGCGCGACCTGCGTCATCTCGATCTCGTCGCCGTTCAGGCGGATCGATACAAGGCCCGCGCCGGTTTCCAAAGTCAGCGTATCGCCCGTGATCAGGCCACGAGACTGCATAGCCGCGACCGTTGCTATGGTGGGATGTCCGGCAAACGGGATTTCCCGGCTGGCCAGAAAATAGCGCACGCGAAAATCGGCCACATCGGATGGCCCGGTGAATGTACATTCAACCAAAGATGTCTCGCGCACGTAGGCGGTGCAGACTTCTACCGGCAGGACCGCGCCACCGTGGACAACGGCGCAACCGTTGCCGCCAAAGGCGCGGTCGGTAAAGGCATCTACCCAGTCGAAGTCAAACCAGCTCATGTCATGCGCCCTCAGCTCTGCGCCCCATTACAGAGTCGCATGTCTGGCTTTAAGGGCACCAGATGTCACGGAGAAAATAGTGCGCGTCGGGACTGTATCAGTGCACAGCCACCGGTGAAAAGTCATGTTCGCGTGCCAGAACGAAAGCCAGCTTGCGATCTGCGACCAGCGCCAGTTGCTGACCGTCAGAATTGTGGACGGCGTATAGCTGATTCAGATCACCGGCCTGCTCTCTGACTTCTTGCGGCAGATCGGCGACTTCGACCGTTTTCACATAGACGATCCTATCGCCCCCGGTGTTCAGCTCGATCGGTGTATTCATAGCTCTTACCCCTTTCTTATGTTGATCTTTTGCACCACGGTTTCAGGTACGGCTCGGCTTAGATCCACGTGCAGCAGACCGTTTTCGATAATCGCCTCGCCCACCTCAACACCATCTGCCAGCACGAACATGCGCTGGAACTGACGTGCGGCGATACCGCGATGCAGGAATACGCGCCCCTCGCTATCGTCGCGTTGACGACCCCGGATGACCAGTTGACGATCCTCGATGGTAATCGACAGATCCTCTTCCGCGAAACCGGCCACCGCAAGCGTGATACGGTAAGAAAAATCCGATGTCTGTTCGATGTTATAGGGCGGGTAACCTTCGTTGCCAGCCTTTGCAGACCGTTCCAGAAGGCGTTCCAACTGCTCGAACCCCAAAAGATGCGGGTATGAGCCAAGAGTAAGTTTTGACACGTATTTTCGTCCTTTTTTGTCAAAGCGACGTATGGTGCGGCCCCGTTCCGGCAACCGCGTGTAATAGAATATGGGATTGTTCAGCGATGTCCACAAGGTCTGGCGATATAAACCCTGACGCACTATCTTGTGTGGGAAGCACCACAACAACCATTGAGTCGCCAATGAACGCGCCCACCGATCTATCGATGAAAACAGACGAGGTTTTGCGGGTTGAACTCGAGGTTTTCCGCCGCCAGCACCGCGATCTGGATGAGGCGATCGAGGCGCTGCAATCCACTGGTACGGCCGATCAGCTTACGATCAAGCGCCTCAAAAAGCAGAAATTGCGGCTGAAGGACATTATTCGCCTGATTGAAGACCGTTTAACCCCTGACATCATCGCCTGACGCATTGCCACGAAGTTCGATTTGGATATAGTGCGCGCTCTTTCGAAAGGCAGGGACGCAAGCGGATGAGCGACGTGAAAGTGGGGATCATCATGGGCAGCCAATCAGATTGGCCCACGATGAAAGAAGCCGCAACCATTCTGGATGAGCTGGGCATCGCCTACGAAAAACACATCGTCTCGGCACATCGGACACCGGACCGTTTGTGGGAGTATGGCAAAACCGCCGTGTCGCGCGGATTGCATGTCATCATTGCCGGGGCCGGAGGTGCGGCGCACCTGCCGGGCATGATGGCGTCAAAAACGCGGGTGCCGGTGATCGGAGTTCCGGTGCAGACGCGCGCGCTGTCGGGTGTCGACTCTCTGTACTCCATCGTTCAGATGCCCAAGGGGTTTCCGGTTGCGACCATGGCGATCGGCGCCGCCGGGGGCGCGAATGCTGGTCTGATGGCCGCAGGTATCCTGGCCTTGCAGGACAACGCTTTGGCCATTCGCCTGGACGCGTGGCGCGAAGCACTGTCCGCTTCGATCCCAGAGGAGCCGGTCGATGACTGATGCACTTAAACCCGGCGCAAGAATCGGGATTCTGGGCGGTGGTCAACTGGGTCGGATGCTGTCCGTCGCGGCGTCTCGACTGGGGTTCGTGACTCATATTTTCGAACCCGGCCCCAATCCGCCCGCCGGGCAGGTGGCCGACAGGGTGACAACCGCAGCCTATGACGATGCCGAAGCGCTCAAAGCCTTTGCTGAATCCGTTGATGTCATCACCTATGAATTCGAAAACATCCCGACCGAAGCGCTGGACCTGTTGGAAGCCCATCGCCCGATCCGCCCGGGGCGCGAGGCTTTGCGCGTCAGTCAAGACCGGCTAACCGAAAAGACTTTCCTGCAAGGGCTTGGTCTGAAGACTGCGCCATTCGCCGATGTTACGGACATGGACAGTCTGAACGCCGCAATTGAGCAAATCGGCACCCCGGCCATCCTGAAAACCCGTCGCTTTGGCTATGACGGCAAAGGCCAAGCGCGGTTGCGCAAGCCCGAGGACGCAAAGGTCGCCTTGGCCGACATGGCAGGCGCGCCCGCGATCCTCGAAGGGTTCGTGGATTTCACGCATGAAGTGTCGATCATTGCCGCACGCGGTGTGGATGGTCAGGTCGCCTGTTTTGACCCCGGTGAGAATGTTCACCGCGATGGCATACTCCATACAACGACGGTTCCAGCCCGACTGCGTCCTGCACAGCGTACGGACGCGGTTCTGCTGGCCGCCAACATCCTCAACGCGCTGGATTATGTCGGTGTTATGGGGGTTGAACTGTTCGTAACACCCGCAGGTTTGATCGTGAATGAGATCGCCCCACGTGTTCATAACTCGGGCCATTGGACACAGAATGGTTGCGCGGTGGACCAATTTGAACAGCATATTCGCGCCGTGACAGGTTGGCCTTTGGGCGACGGGCAGCGGCATTCCGATGTGGTCATGCAAAACCTGATCGGTGCCGACATGGACCGTGTTCCTGAACTGGCGCAGGAGCGCGACGTGGCCCTGCATCTTTATGGCAAGGCCGAGGTCAAGGCCGGTCGCAAAATGGGACATTTCAACCGCATTTCGCGGTGATCAGCCGACGAACCGCGCTGCGATATCCCCCGACATATAGCTGACCCGCCCACCAGCCAGCGTGGCTGCAACACGCTGCGTATCAGCGTCAAGAATGACCAGATCAGCGCGTTGGCCCGGTGCCAGCGTGCCACGATCCTGCAACCCAAGTACGCGCGCCGGGCCGGACGATACAAGTGCCCAAGCCCCGGCCATATCCAACAAACCAGATTTGGCCAGCATCAAAGCCGCCCGTCTGGGGCTGGGATAGTGGTAGTCCGAGGCCAGCGCATCGCAATACCCCATGGTGATCAGGTCCAACGCACTGACGTTGCCCTTGTGTGACCCACCACGCACAACATTGGGCGAGCCCAGAATAATATGGTCCCCCGCCGCACGGGCGGCTTCGGCCGCCGCGAGTGTTTCCGGGAATTCGGCAATTCGCGCGCCGCGTGCACGCCAGATGGCGCGGTCCTGCGCCGTTGCGTCGTCATGGCTGCCCATTCGCACACCCTGCGTGGCCAGCACTGCGCACAACGCATCCAGCGCCTCTGGCACTTCGCCGCTGCGGTCATGCATGGATAGCAACATCTCAAAGTGCTTATCCGGATTTCTTCTGGCCTTGAGCGCCTGCCCCGTCAGTCGCGGCGGTTTGCGTCGTTCCGCCAGCCGATCATGCGGTAGGTGGTCGTTGAACACCACGTAGGGCACCTGCCAGTCGGCAATACGTTCCGGCAGGCACGCATAATCGTCCAACATATGCGTTTCGAACCGAAGCTGCGGCATCATATCAGTCACGACACGATCCTTGACCAAGGCGATGGCCTCAAACACCTGCCCCGCGAATTCGGGACCCCGCACGCCGCCCTCCCAACTGTGGAATTGGGCCAGAACCGCAGTGGTGATGCCGTTGGCAGCTAGTTCAGCCTCGACCGAGAGGATGCCTTCGTCCATCTGCTTCATCGCCCCGCGACGCGGTGCGATATGGCGCTCAAATCCATCCCCATGCAGGTCAATGATCCCCGGCAGAACGAGATAGCCAGACAGATCAACCTGCCGCCCTGCGTGATCAGCTTGTATGACGCCGTCGGCCAAAGACAGGTCGGCAGGCACAAGACCGTCCTCCGGCAGCAGCACCTCTGCGCCGGTGAACGTCAGATTTAATGAGGTCATTGGGATGGCTCCGACTCGGGTTCCGAACAATCCTGCCCAAGGCAGATTTCGTCGATGACATGCGTCACCCAGTCCAACCAGGTTATATCGGGATCGAAGCGCCCGAACTCGATGAAATGCAGTGCCTGCGCCATCACGATTGGATTGTTCATCATGAAAGTGTGGGTGACAGGTAAGACGATATGTTCCTTCATGCCCTCAACCTTCGTGGTTTCGACAGACACCTTGCCATCATCCCGGCCATCAATCATCGAGGATGACAGAGGGTTCAGGGAATTCTCGCCGGCGATCACCCCCAGCTCGAAATCCACCGCTGGCAGCTGGCGTGGAATACCCTCGGGTCTGGTGCCCAAGGCCAAACCAGCGGGCCCGTGCAGCATGCCAAAAACCTCAAATGCGCCCAGTTCGTCAACCAACTGGCTTCCCTGGTTCGGCGGGCCAAGCATGACCACGCGCCCCAGATTTTCAGGATGATGGTCCTGCAACCAGTAGCGCAACAAGATGCCGCCCATCGAATGTGCCACCACGTTCACGGTATCATCACCGCAGGCGTCAAAGGCGTCCGGAAGGGTCTGATCGGCCAGCTCGGGAATCGGCAGATCGGTCGAGGGATATCCCGGACGCACCACGGTATAGTCATGAGCCTGAAAAAGCTCTTCCATGACTGCAAAAGACGTTTCGGTCCGCGCAAGCCCATGTAGCAGAACCACACACTTCGCATGGGTTGCAGCAGGCACAAGAAGCAAGAACAGCGCGATCAGATATCTCATAGCCGCCAGATAAGTCCTAACCGCATTCGATGAAACCCCTAGTGCGGCCTCAGGCGCAGAACGGCCAGTGCGATGCCGCCCAAAACCAAAGCTGCACCCAGGATCAGGCGCAGGCTGGCGACCTCTCCCAGCAAAAGCACCCCACCGAGTATGGCGATGATCGGAACGCTCAGTTGAACCACGGCGGCAGTGGTCGGCACCAGCTGCGGCAGAACGCGATACCACAGCGCATATCCCATACCCGAGGTAACGGCACCAGAGACTATGGCCAGACCGTACCCAGCACCTGTCATGCGCCACTCGCCCCCTGCCACAATCAGGGCCAAAGCCGTCAGAGGCAGGGCGACGACGAAATTCGCCGCCGTACCAGCCAGCGCGTCCGGTTCCGAGCGCCCAACCAGCGAGTAGGCTGCCCAGCCGATCCCGGCAGCGGTCATCAGCAGCGATCCGGTTAGATCAACCTGCACCGCGCCAACCGGCCACAGAACAAAGGCAAGCCCCGCAAGGGCAATGACCGCACCCGCGATCTGACGGCGCGTCGGCGCGCTGCCGGTCACAGATGTCACCGCGAACATGGTGATCTGCACCACTCCGAACAGAATGAGAGCACCCAACCCGGCATCCAGCGTCAGATAGGCGATGGAAAACCCGATCATGTACATCGACAACGCCCCTGCCCCCGCGATCCGGCGACGATTGCGCAGCGGTAGGTTCCCAGCCCTGAACCAGACCAGAATGCTTAGAACCAAAGCTCCGGACAGCACGCGGACAACAGCAAAACCAGCAGGATCACTGGCGCCGGTGTCTATCGCCAGTCGGTTCAGGATCGAATTCGCCGCAAAAGCGCACATCGTCAGGGCAGTGAGTAGAAACAATCGCATATCAACCGCATAGCGGTATCGCGCGCGTTTGCACACTCACATTCATACACAACGGTCCGCGAAACGAAACGGGGCCGCCCAAAGGCGACCCCATCCCTTAGCTTTTTTGGCGGTCCCGTTCGGCAGCTTGGCCTCTTGGCCAAGCGCCTGTCGGGGTCGTCAGAATTCGCAGGGCGAATTCGACGTGCTTACATCATGCCGCCCATGCCGCCCATGTCGGGCATGCCACCGGCAGGTGCCGCGCCTTCCTTGGCCGGCTTGTCGGCAACCATCGCTTCGGTGGTGACCAGCAGGCCAGCAACCGATGCCGCATCTTCCAGAGCGGTACGGACAACTTTAGCCGGGTCAATCACGCCGAACGAGAACATGTCGCCGTATTCTTCGGTCTGTGCGTTGAAGCCAAATGCTGCATCGTCGCTCTCACGGACTTTGCCCGCAACAACCGCACCGTCAACACCTGCGTTCTCGGCGATCTGGCGCAGCGGCGCTTCGATTGCCTTGCGAACGATGTTGATACCTGCGTTCTGGTCAGCGTTTGCGCCTTCCAGAGTTTCCAGTGCTTTACCGGCCTGAACCAGAGCAACACCACCGCCGACAACAACGCCTTCCTGAACGGCTGCGCGTGTTGCGTTCAGAGCATCGTCCACACGGTCCTTACGCTCTTTCACTTCAACTTCGGTCATACCGCCGACGCGGATCACAGCAACACCGCCTGCCAGTTTGGCAACGCGCTCTTGCAGCTTTTCACGGTCGTAGTCGCTGGAGGTTTCTTCGATCTGGGTACGGATCTGAGCAACGCGTGCTTCGATCTCGGCTTTCTCGCCAGCACCGTCGACGATGGTGGTTTCGTCTTTGGTGATTTCGATTTTCTTGGCGGTGCCCAGCATGTCCATGGTAACGGACTCGAGCTTCATGCCCAGATCTTCACTGATGACCTGACCGCCGGTCAGGATCGCGATGTCCTGCAGCATGGCTTTACGGCGATCACCGAAGCCCGGTGCCTTGACAGCAGCAATTTTCAGGCCGCCGCGCAGTTTGTTGACAACCAGTGTCGCCAGCGCTTCGCCTTCAACGTCTTCTGCGATGATCAGCAGCGGCTTTTGCGACTGGATCACCTGCTCCAGCAGCGGAACCATCGGCTGCAGCGACGACAGTTTCTTTTCGTGCAGCAGGATCATGCAGTCTTCAAGCTCTGCGATCATCTTGTCTGCGTTGGTCACGAAGTAAGGCGACAGGTAGCCGCGGTCGAACTGCATACCCTCGACAACATCGGTCTCGGTTTCCAGACCTTTGTTCTCTTCGACGGTGATAACACCTTCGTTGCCGACCTTCTGCATCGCGTCAGCAATTTGCTGACCGATTTCGGCTTCGCCGTTGGCCGAGATGGTGCCAACCTGAGCAACCTCTGCCGAGTCCTTGACTTCGCGCGACGCAGCTTTGATGCCTTCAACAACCTTGGCAGTTGCCAGATCGATGCCGCGCTTCAGGTCCATCGGGTTCAGACCAGCAGCAACCTGTTTCAGGCCTTCTTTTACAATTGCCTGAGCCAGAACGGTTGCAGTGGTGGTGCCGTCACCGGCTTCGTCATTGGTGCGGCTGGCGACTTCTTTCACCATCTGCGCGCCCATGTTTTCGAACTTGTCTTCCAGTTCGATTTCCTTGGCAACCGAGACACCGTCTTTGGTGATGCGCGGTGCGCCAAAGGACTTGTCCAGAACAACATTGCGGCCTTTGGGGCCCAGGGTCACTTTTACCGCGTCGGCCAGGGTGTTCACACCCTTCAGCATGCGATTGCGGGCATCGGTGTCAAATTTGACGTCCTTAGCAGACATGTCTTTTCTCCTTGAGAAATATGTTGAGAGTGAGGATCAGAGAAAGCGCGTGGGCTTACTCGATGATCCCCATGATGTCGCTTTCTTTCATCATCAGCAGCTCTTCGCCGTTGACCTGAACCTCGGTGCCCGACCATTTGCCGAACAGAATCTTGTCACCAGCTTTTACAGCCATTGCGATCAGTTCGCCGCTGTCCTTGCGTGCGCCTTCGCCGGTTGCGACGACTTCGCCTTCGCTGGGCTTTTCTTTTGCGCTGTCAGGAATGATCAGGCCGCCTGCGGTTTTCTCTTCGCTTTCGGTACGGCGAACCAGCACGCGGTCATGAAGCGGTTTCAATGCCATCTTTGCAGCTCCTTGGGCTCAAAGTTTATTTATCCTCCCCTCGCCGGCTGGCGAGGCGTTAGCACTCGACCCTTGTGAGTGATAACGACGCATAGCTAGGGGGTCTAAAACGCCGAGTCAACAAGCTGCGATATTTTTTTTTGACAGCGGGGCTCAGTCAGGCTGTTCCCAGCTATAAGCCCAGTGTTCAAGGCCCTTCTCTCCGGCTTCAGTCAGGCTGTAGATGCCCTTTTGAACCTTATCGAACCAACCATAATGGTTGTCACGCATTAAACGGGTTGCCGATGGAACACCAGTGGCCTTCGCCACCTCTGAACCTTTCGTCGCACCACATTCAGCCAGATGCGCGGCACATTTCAATGCGTCCTGCCGATAGGCCGTCACGATGCCGTGCCGGGTTGCACCGCCTGCATTTGGGTCGCCCTCAAGCCGGTCAAATGCCCGCAGCAATTGCGCGGCCTTCGCCCTGCTTTTTCGTGGTGTATATGGGCCGGGATCAGCTTGCACCTCAACCACTCCGTCAGCGCGTACAGTAATCAGGCCAAGACCCAACCGTCGGCAGAGGGACAAATTGTCTTTCAGCGCGCGCCGGGCAGAGCGCCCCGTCGGCTTGCAAACCGCGATATAGACGTAATCTGTTACCTTGAGGCGTGTGATAGCCTGGTGGAACAATGCCAACGAAAACCTCAGCTTTAGCTCGACGATCACCAGCTCATCCCCATCACGCACGGCCACGATATCGGCTGCACCCACCTCGCCTTTGACGGTATAACCCTGACGCTCCAACAGCGCTTTGATCGGGGGATAGAGGTCTTGCTCACGCTTCATGGCTGCATGCTATGCGATTTGCATTGGATTGCCAGCCCGCACCCGCGCCGTAAGTGGAGGTAATGCACAGGCTGGGCACAAGGCAGACCATGCTTGCGTATTTCAGACCAACCGTCGCAGCGGGGCCTATGCCGGGTGACAACCTTGCCAGACCGCCCTATAAGGCGCGCAAATTTATCATCCTCAGGACACTGACATGACAACCCTTGTATTTGGCCACAAATCCCCCGACACCGACTCGACAGGATCGCCGATCCTGTGGGCGTGGTACCTGAACGAAGTCAAAGGTGAAAAGGCCGAAGCGGTACTGTTGGGCGAACCCAACACCGAGGCCGCTTTCCTGCTGCAACGCTGGGATCTGCCCAAGCCGCGCATCATTGACGATGTCGAGGCGGATACTCCGGTTGTGATCGTCGACACGAACAATCCGGCCGAGCTGCCCACCAGCATCAACAGCGCCGACATCCGCGCCATTATCGACCACCACAAGCTTGTCGGCGGGCTGGAAACCAAAGGTCCGATCGACATCACAGTGCGCCCGCTGGCCTGCACAGCAACGATCATGGTCGACCTGATGGGCGATGACGCGGCCAAAATGCCTGACTGGGCAAAAGGAACTGCCCTGACCTGCATCCTGTCTGATACGCTGGAATTCCGCTCACCCACTACCACCCCGCATGACCGAGATGTGGCCGAAAAACTGGCCGCCGATCTGGGCCTGGACATCGCGGCCTACGCTGCCGACATGTTCGCGGCCAAGTCGGATGTCTCGTCCTTCTCAGACGCCGAACTGCTCCGCATGGACAGTAAGGAATACGAGGTGGACGGCACCAAGTTCCGTGTCTCGGTTCTCGAAACCACCGCTCCGGGCGTTGTCCTGGACCGCAAGGCCAGCTTGGCAAGCTCAATGGTAGAGGTCGCCAAGGAAGACGGCGTCGATCAGGTTCTGCTGTTCGTGGTCGACATCCTGAACGAAGAGGCCACCCTGCTGGTTCCCAACGATCTGGTTAAAGGCGTGGCTGAAAAAAGCTTTGGCGCATCGGTCGAAGGTGACGCGGTCGTCCTGCCCGGCATCATGAGCCGTAAAAAGCAGATTATCCCAAACCTTAAGGTCTAAGCGCACTCTAGGCAAAAAAGGCGTCCGAAAGGACGCCTATATTACATGGGTGGCATGCCCTTAAAGCTGGGCATGGCATCCGGGATCACGTGGAAATCCTGCTTCTCCGCAACAAAGACCGCCGCACTTGCCCCACCAAAAACTGATGGGTCATCCAGAGTTCCGATCTTCAGGATCACCGGGTCCACGCCCGGACGAAGCGTGGTGAGGTGTGTTCCGCAGTCCGCACAAAACTCACGCGTGACCGCCAAAGCGCGATCGGTACGCGTATACTGTTTCGGTGCCCCGGCAGTGTATTTGAACCCGTCGCGTGGCAAAAGCACGAACAGGTTGGGGCCTCCACCAGACACATGCTGACACGCTCGGCAATGGCACTGGCCTTTGAAGATCGGCTCGCCCTCGGCCCGATACCGCACGGCGCCACAATAGCATCCACCTTCCACAATCATCAGTGATCTCCTTTTTTGCCGACTATGGACAATGTTCCACAAATCGGACAGCGTCACAATTGACATTATTAGGACCAATTTGGACAAATGCAGAAAGTTCAGGTCGTGATCCTGCACCCCACCCCGTGCCAGATGTCGAGCTTGTTCATCACGAGCGAGATGCTGGAAACCGCAAACCGGGTAGCCCGCTTTCATGGAAGCGAAACGCAGTTCCATGCCACTGTTCTCACGCCAGAGAACTGCGGTCCGGTTTCAGAGTCCCCGGATCTTATCATCCTGCCCGGCCTCGGCACCGCCACCGAACCAGAGGTCAGGGCGACCATGGGTCTAAGCAGTTTTTCAACCGTGGTTGATGCGTTAAAAAACCTGGCAGGGCCGGAAACGGTTGTTGCAGGGGCCTGCTCGGGCTGCTTTGCGCTCGGGGCTGCAGGCCTGTTGGACAGGCGTAAAGTCACGACAACGTGGTGGCTGGCCCCCCTGCTGCAATCCCTGTTTCCTTTGGCGCGCCTTCAGTCCGGTGAGTTGGTTGTTCAGGATGGCAATCTTGTCACTGCAGGCGCGTCGTTTTCTCAAATCGACCTCATGTTGACGCTTATCGAGTGGTTTGCCGGTCTGGCTATTGCCGAAGACTGTCGGCGGTTTCTATTGGCGGACAACCGGTCCAGCCAGCTTCCGTACATATCCGTCGCGACGCTGGTCGCGGGGCACCCTGACCTGCAAAAGGCCGAACTATATGTCAGGCGCAACCTGACGCGACAGATAAGCCTTGCCGAGCTATCTGAGGCGGCCGGTCTGACACCCAGAACCTTTTCGCGCAGGTTATCGAAGGCTACGGCGCTGACCCCATCAGGTTTCATGCAAACCATTCGGGTGACAGAGGCGATCCGCCTTGCGCGCTCGGGCAAACGCACTCACGAGGAAATCGCGGAACATGTGGGATATGCGGATAGCACAGCATTGCGCAGAATCGTCCGTAAGCGCACCGGTCAGACCCTGGAAAGCTTTCGCCGCTGAAGATTTGCCTTTTTGATGGTCAATGCACAGGGGTTGCGGCATATAACGCAGGATTCAGTTTACCCGGACCGTGCATCATGACCCAAATCCTCTCGTCGCTCTCTGAAATCTCTGACCGTTACAAAGCGTTGTTCGTTGATCTTTGGGGGTGCGTCCATAATGGCATCACGGCCTTCCCCGAAGCCGTCGCTGCCTTGCAGGATTACCGCACGAAGGGTGGAGTTGTGGTACTGCTCACAAACTCTCCCAAACCCCGAGCGGGCGTGGCGGAACAATTGGTGCAGTTCAAGGTTCCTGCCGACGCCTATGACACAATCGCGACCAGCGGAGACTCAGCACGGTCCGCGATGTTTCGCGGGGCTGTCGGGCACAAAGTTTACTTCATGGGGGAATGGGAACGCGACGCCGGGTTCTTTGAGCCGTTGAAGCTGCTGCATCACCCGATCCACATTGAGCGTGTGCCGCTGGACCAAGCCGAGGGGATTGTGTGCTGCGGTCCGTTTGATCCGATGGCTGATCCATCAGTGAACCGACCGGATTTCCTGTATGCCAAGACGAAGGGTATGAAACTGCTTTGCGCCAACCCCGATATCGTCGTCGACCGGGGCGAGGTACGGGAATGGTGCGCCGGGGCGCTGGCACGGCTTTATACCGAAATGGGCGGTGAGAGCCTTTATTTCGGCAAACCCCACCCGCCGATATACGATCTGGCCCGCCGCCGGTTGCAGGAACTTGGCTACGACATCCCGAACGGCGACATTCTGGCGATCGGCGACGGCCCGCATACCGACATTCTGGGCGCTATGGGAGAGGGGATTGATTCCCTGTTTATCTCGGGCGGATTGGCCGCCGCCGAGACAAAAACCGAGCATCACCCACACCATGATTCCTTAACTAATTATATTCAAAGGGAAAAAATTAATCCCACCTATACAATCGGCCGCCTGAGGTAATCAGAAAAAGCTTGATTTTCTGCGACTGCGAAGTAATAAAGTTACCCAACTGTGGTAACTTTAGTTTTTTTGTTGCCCGGAAAATGAAAGCGAGGGTGACATGTTGGACAATCTTCCACGCGGCACAATCTGTATTGAAGACATCGAAATGGGCATGAGCCGCCACCTGCGTAAAGTGGTGACAGACGAAGATATTGAGATGTTCGCCCAGGTGTCGACAGACCGGAACCCTGTGCATCTGGATGACGATTACGCCCGCGACACAATTTTCGAGGGGCGCATCGCACATGGGATGCTAACGGCGGGTCTTATCTCGGCCGTGATTGGCGAGCAGCTTCCCGGACACGGTACGGTCTACTTGGGCCAGTCTCTGAAATTCCTGGCTCCGGTCCGTCCGGGCGATATGGTCTATGCCGAGGTCAAGGTGACCGATATCGACTTTTCCAAACGTCGGGTGAAGCTGGATTGTCACTGTGCTGTGGACGGCAAAAAGGTGCTGATTGGCGAGGCAATGGTGCTGGCCCCTTCACGCAAGTTCGACTGATCAAACAAGTGTATTCCGCCTTCACATCACTTGACCTGCGTCATGTAATTTGAACCTTCCCACATTTTTTTTCCGATGCCGACAGATCTGCATCAGAGGTTACCCTTGCCCGCAACAAGCAAATCAGAACTGCTGACGATCACAGAAAAAGAGTTTTCCAAGCTTCGAACTCTGATCGCCGACGTAAGCGAGGCTCAGGCTCTTGCGAAGGATGAAGACGACACGTCCGTGAAGGATATCATTGGTCACAGGGCGCATTGGATAGATTTGTTTCTGGGCTGGTATACCGACGGACAAGCCGGAAAAGAGGTTCACTTCCCGGCAAAAGGCTACAAGTGGAACGAACTGCCCCGCTATAACGCAAATCTGCGCAATCTGCAGGCGGACCTGTCTTGGCAAGACGCAATGAAGGCGCTGGACCTTGGCTACAGAAAACTGATCTCATTTCTGGAAAGCCACACAGATGCAGAACTGTATGTTGGCCCGATGAAGGGAGCGAAAAACAACTGGACAACCGGACGCTGGGCCGAAGCTGCGTGCCCAAGCCATTTCAGGTCGGCAACGAAGTATATCCGCAACCGCTTGCGCTGAGTCCAGTGCGTGTTCCGACCAATCCGGGCCCTAAAGAAATTCACAAGGCATTTTGGACCCGGTGCGAAAATGAGGTGCTTGAATATGGCTGAGAGGAACAGTACCCACACCTCATGCATATCATCCGGGACTATCAATTTATCGAACCTCAGGACCGCGGCGCCAGCGTGGCGATCGGGAATTTTGACGGCGTCCATCTCGGCCATCAGTCGGTGATTGAACTGGCGCGCAATGCGGACCCGGATGCCCCTCTTGGCGTGTTGACCTTCGAACCGCATCCCAGGGAATACTTCGCGCCAGATGCCCCGCCGTTTCGCCTGATGCGTGGCAATACCCGTGCGCACCGGTTGGAAAAGCTGGGTGTTCAGAAACTCTATGAACTGCCCTTCAATGCGGCTTTGGCCGGGCTTACCCCCGAAGAATTTGCCCGCATCGTGATCTGCGACGGGTTGGGCTTGTCACATGTTGTGGTAGGTGCGGATTTCTGTTTCGGCATAGGTCGCAGCGGCACGGCTGATGACATCCTGCAATTTGGCCAGCAAATGGGCTTTGGCGTCACCATTGCCCCCCTGATGCAGCGATCCGAAAACGTCGTGTCGTCCACCGCAATCCGCACTGCGCTGACCGAAGGCCGCCCCCGCGATGCGGCCACCATGCTGGGCCACTGGCACCGGATCGAAGGTGAAGTGATCGGTGGAGAGCAGCGTGGACGCGAGCTGGGTTTTCCCACCGCAAACATGTCCATCGAAGGGCTGCACCCGCCGAAATTCGGTGTATACGCGGTGCTGGTCGATGTGCTGGACGGCCCTCATCAGGGCAGCTACCACGGGGCAGCCTCGGTCGGGGTGCGGCCAATGTTCAACGGCGAAGTGCCCAATATCGAAACTTTCCTGTTCGATTTTTCCGGCGACCTTTATGGCTCAACCCTGTCGGTGGCGCTGGTCGAGTATCTACGACCTGAGATGAAATTTGACGGTTTGAACGGTCTGATCGCACAGATGGATACCGATTGCGACCAAGCCCGTACCCATCTGGCGGCGCTATGACGACAGACCCTATTGATCGCAATGGTCTAGGTCACCGGTTCTGGGAACGCAAGCCACTGACCAAGATGAACCAGCGCGAATGGGAGGCGCTGTGCGATGGCTGTGGCAAGTGTTGCCTGAACAAGCTGGAGGACGAAGATACTGGCGAGGTCGCCCTGACCTGCGTTGCCTGTCGTCTGCTGGATGATGAGACGTGCCGATGCACGCAATATGACATCCGCCACCAGTTTGTGCCGGAATGTATCGTGATGAAGCCTGACAACATCGACGACCACGCCTATTGGCTGCCGCAAACTTGCGCTTACCGTCTGCTGTGGGAGGGCAAACCCCTATACGACTGGCATCCTTTGATCTCCGGTACGCCAGACAGCGTGCACGCCGCCGGAGTCTCGGTCAAGGATCGCACGGTATCCGAGTTCGAAACACCGCTTGAAGAGTGGGAAGATTATATCATTGAGGAGCCCAGCTAATGTATTTCGCTTCTGACAACTCTGGCCCCGTCCACCCCAAGGTCTTGGCCGCATTGAACGAAGCCAACCTGGGCTATCAGATGGCGTATGGGGCGGACACACTGATGAACGAGGTGCGTGATCGCATTCGCGGTATCTTTGAAGCCCCGGGCGCGGCGGTCTATCTGGTGGCCACCGGGACGGCGGCGAATTCGCTGGCGCTGGCGACTTTGGCAAACCCTTGGGATACAATTTTTTGCTCGCCGGTGGCGCATATCCACGAGGATGAGTGCAACGCGCCGGAGTTTTACACCGGAGCCAAGCTGACGCTTGTGCCCGGCGGCGACAAGATGGACCCCGAGGCCTTGCGTCGATCAATTCTGGCTGAAGAAACACGCGGCGTACATGGCCCACAGCGCGGGCCGGTGTCGATCACGCAAGTCACCGAGCGCGGCTCGGTCTATTCGCTGGCGGAATTACAAGCGCTGTGCAGTGTGGCCAAGGAATACAACCTGCCGGTGCACCTCGACGGTGCCCGCTTTACCAACGCACTGGTGGCGCTGAATTGTTCCCCAGCCGAGATGACATGGAAATCAGGTGTAGACGCGGTCAGCTTTGGCGGTACTAAAAACGGATTGATGGGGGTCGAGGCGGTTGTTTTTTTCGACGAAGCCAAAGCCTGGGAATTCGAACTGCGGCGTAAACGCGGGGCGCATCTGCTCTCGAAACATCGGTATCTTTCGGCGCAGATGGCGGCCTATCTGCGGGACGATCTTTGGCTGACCATGGCGCGTCAGGCCAATGCCAACTGTGCGCGTCTGGCTCACGGCCTGCGCGCGAAAGGCGCAACCTTTCTGCACGAACCGCAGGCCAATATGATCTTCGCCCAGTTTTCCCGCGCCCGGCACAAGCAGTTGCATGAGGCCGGGGCGGTCTATCACCTGTGGGGGGCCGATCTGAACGGCGCAGATGACGAAGAAATCCTCGCCTGCCGCCTGGTTTGTGACTGGTCGATCGGTGACGACGATATCGACCGATTCCTTGCCCTGCTTTGAGGGTCGCGCCCTTTAGCCTTTCATCTCGGCAAGGTGCCTGTCCAGATCATTCAGACTGTCCTGACCCCAGAAACGCTGATCGTCTTCCGTGATATAGAACGGTGCGCCGAACACACCGCGATCAACGGCTTCTTCCAGATTGGCGGCGTAGGTTTCGGCACCTACCAGCAGGCCGCTATCAGCCAGGTTTGGATCGAAACCGGCCTGTGACAAGCAATCGCGGATCACATCATCCTGCGCGATGTCTTTTTCTTCAGCCCAGCAGGCGCGCAGGAAAGCTTGGACCAGTTTGCCAACGTCACCAGACCCGTCTTTTACCGCTGCAATCACGGCGTAGGATGACGGTGCCATATTCGTCGGCCAATGTGCCGGTTTAAGATTGAAATCCATTCCGAGGTTCTTTGACTGCCGCAACAAGTCCTGCGCCCGATATTCAATTCGCGACCGATGCCGATCTTTCGGCGGCGTTCCTCCGGTACGACCGAACAGCGCCATGATATCCAGCGGCTTGTAGTTGATGGTGGCGCCGTGTTTGGCCGCGATCTCCTCTAACCGTGCGCCGGCCAGGTAAGTGAAGGGCGAGAGTGTCGCAAAATAGTAGTCAATCTGGGCCATGTGCACTTTCTCCGCTGCGTTATCTTTGCTGGACCGTAAGGCCGTGCTAAGCGGTGTTGAAATCACGAATCTGTCACATTTGCCATTGCTGCCCGGGGATATCAGCCGATGCCGACACTCAACGAACCCAAGCTAATCGCTGGGAACGCCAATCTTCCGCTTGCCGATTCAATTGCTCGCCGCATGAGCCTGTATCGCGGGGTCGACCAGGGCTTGGTCGATGCGCGCGTTGAGCGGTTCAACGATGGCGAAATTTTCGTCGAAGTGTTCGAAAACGTCCGCGGTGAAGATATGTTCATCGTCCAGCCGACCTCGAACCCGGCCAATGACAACCTGATGGAGTTGCTGATCATCGCCGATGCGCTGCGTCGTTCGTCGGCCCAGCGGATCACCGCAGTCATCCCTTACTTCGGCTATGCCCGTCAGGATCGACGCACAAAGGCCCGTACACCCATCAGCGCCAAGCTTGTCGCCAATATGCTGACCGGTGCCGGGATCGAGAGGGTGCTGACCATGGATCTGCACGCTGCGCAGATTCAGGGCTTTTTCGACATCCCGGTGGATAACCTTTATGCGTCACCAATCTTTGCGCTGGATGTCATGCACCAGTTCAAGAACAGCCTGGATGAGATCATGGTGGTCTCGCCCGACGTAGGCGGTGTGGCCCGCGCACGAGAGTTGGCTAAGCGCATAAACGCCCCGCTGTCGATTGTGGACAAACGCCGTGAGAAGGCAGGCGAAGTGGCCGAGATGACCGTTATTGGCGACGTCAAAGACAAGATCTGCCTGATCGTGGACGACATGTGCGACACGGCCGGGACATTGTGCAAAGCGGCGCAGGTTCTGATGGATAACGGCGCCAAGGAAGTTCATTCCTACATCACGCATGGTGTGATGAGCGGTCCTGCAGTCGAGCGTGTGACGAATTCGGTAATGAAATCTCTGGTTCTGACGGATACGATCCAGCCAACCAAGGAGGTCGCCAAGGCCAAGAACATCCGCATCGTCCCAACCGCGCCTATCTTTACTCAGGCGATCCTGAATATCTGGAACGGCACCAGCGTATCATCCCTTTTTGAGGACAAGACACTGCGGCCGATCTATGAGTCGTTGTACCATATGGATTAAGGGTTTGTACTGGGGGGCACGTCATCGTGCCCTTCGGAGTTACGTTTCAGTCGCTGCCCTAACCGGAGAGCTTCGAAACACTCGGCAGGGGCGCCAATACAATCCCTTTATGAAAACGAAAACAGGATTTGATCGACAGCATCTTTTGGTGCAAAGACAGTTGCTGAAGCTGGCTACCTGCCGAGTGAATTCTGTGGACGATCATGCCGGCAACAAAACACTGCTGCAGTATCTGCGCCATCGTCTGATACAGTTTTGTGTCGCAATGAGAAAACGGACCGCCTGACCGCGGATTACGGTCAGGAAATATCCCAATCATCCTCGTGCGCGAGTTCCCCGATTGCCGTCCACACCACGCGGATACGGGCAATCTTGGTGTCTGACCAAGTTCGAAAAATCGCGTTGAAACCGTTCTCGGTGACGTCTTCGACCTTTACTTCGGCACGCAGCGCAGATGACGTGTCCACATCCCAAAGCGCCACGCCAATTTGTACAACCGGGACCGAGCGGAAGGCCTCACTGAACCGAATTTCCGCAGAGCGTTCACGTGGCCCTTCACCAGTCCACATGTCCCCACCCTCAGCAAATTCCGAGAACAGAATCTTTTCGCCCTGATCGACACCAATGGGATGGAAGCTAAATTTTTTCATTTCACTATAAGATTGATTGAATTCCAGTAGGTTATCCCAACCACTGGGCAAAATCACGACAAAAAAACGGCCCCGATACATCGGGGCCGTTTAACTTAGACGATCGCACTTAGGCCTTACAGGCTCATATGCGTTCCAAGGGCTTCCATGTCGGCCAGCAGCTTGGCAGCCTCGTCGACGATGGTCTGATCGTCGCCGTTCTTTGCCTTTTCATGCGAGGCGCGTGCCTCGGCAATCAGCTCATCCAGATGGGCACGGGTTACTTCATCCACCGGAATGGCCTTTTCAGCCAATACCGACAACCCGTCGCCGTTGATCTGAGCAAACCCGCCGGTCACCAGATATTCGCTGGACCCTTCGGGTGCGTCGACCTTCAGGACGCCCGGGCGCAGCGTGGTGATGGTGGGGGCATGGTCAGGCATCGCCGTCATGTCCCCGTCCGCGCCGGGAATCTGGACCGCTGTCGCGCTGAGCGAAGCAAGGCTCCGCTCAGGGCTGACAAGGTCGAATTGCATCGTGTTTGCCATCAGGGATACTCCTTAGGCGGCCGCCGCAGCCATCTTTTCGGCCTTGGCGATCACTTCGTCGATGCCGCCAACCATCAGGAAGGCCGCTTCGGGCAGGTGATCGTATTCGCCAGCAACAACAGCCTTGAACGACGAGATGGTGACATCCAGCGGAACCTGAACACCAGGCGAACCGGTGAAGACTTCGGCCACGTCGAACGGCTGCGACAGGAAGCGTTCGATCTTACGTGCACGGGCCACAGTCAGTTTGTCTTCTTCCGACAGTTCGTCCATGCCGAGGATGGCGATGATGTCCTGCAGCGACTTGTAGCGCTGGAGGATTTGCTGAACGTCGGTTGCAACCTTGTAGTGCTCTTCGCCAACAATCGCCGGGTCAAGCAGGCGTGAGGTCGAGTCGAGCGGGTCCACGGCCGGGTAGATACCCTTTTCAGAGATCGCGCGGTTAAGAACGGTTGTCGCGTCCAAGTGCGCGAACGAGGTTGCCGGCGCAGGGTCGGTCAGGTCGTCCGCAGGCACGTAGATCGCCTGCACCGAGGTGATCGAGCCAGCCTTGGTCGAGGTGATGCGCTCCTGCAGGGCACCCATGTCGGTGGCCAGTGTCGGCTGGTAGCCCACGGCTGACGGAATACGACCCAGCAGAGCCGACACCTCGGAACCCGCCTGTGTGAAGCGGAAGATGTTGTCGACGAAGAACAGAACGTCAGTACCCGACTGGTCGCGGAACTGCTCCGCCAGGGTCAGACCGGTCAGAGCAACACGTGCACGCGCTCCCGGAGGTTCGTTCATCTGACCGTAAACCAGGGCAACCTGCGATTCCGACAGATTGTCCGGCTTGATAACGTTCGATTCGATCATCTCGTGGTACAGGTCGTTCCCTTCACGGGTCCGTTCACCAACACCCGCAAACACCGAGAAGCCCGAGTGCACTTTTGCGATGTTGTTGATCAATTCCATGATCAGAACGGTTTTGCCAACGCCGGCACCGCCGAACAGGCCGATCTTACCGCCCTTGGCGTAAGGGGCCAGCAGGTCGACAACTTTGATGCCGGTGACCAGAACTTCCGACTCGGTCGACTGTTCATCAAAGGTCGGTGCGGGCTGGTGGATCGCGCGGGCCTCAGACGCTTCAACCGGGCCTTTTTCGTCGATCGGCTCACCAACCACGTTCAGGATGCGGCCCAGGGTGGCGTTACCCACGGGCACCGAGATCGGCGCGCCGGTGTCGGTCACCTCTTCGCCACGGACAAGACCTTCAGTCGCGTCCATCGCGATGGTGCGGACGGTGTTTTCACCCAGGTGCTGAGCAACTTCCAGCACCAGGCGCTTGCCGTTGTTTTCAGTTTCCAGCGCGTTCAGAATTTCAGGCAGTTGATCTTCAAAGTGCACGTCGACGACGGCCCCGATGATCTGTGTGACTTTGCCTTTTGCATTCGCCATGTTTCGTCTCCGGTTAGTCTCTACAGCGCTTCGGCGCCGGAAATAATTTCAATCAGCTCGTTGGTGATCACGGCCTGACGCGAGCGGTTGAACTGGATCGTCAGCTTGTCGATCATCTCACCCGCGTTGCGTGTCGCGTTGTCCATCGCGGACATCCGTGCACCCTGTTCCGAGGCCCCGTTTTCAAGCAGAGCTGAGAAGATCGCGGTCGCGACCCCCTTGGGTAGCAGTTCGGCCAGAATGGCCTCTTCGCTGGGCTCGTAATCGAAGACCGCACCGCTGTCGTCACCCTCGGTTTCCTCGAACGAGGCGGGGATGATCTGCTGAGCCGTCGGGATTTGAGTCACAACGTTCTGGAACTTCGAGTAGAAGATCGTGGCAACGTCGAACTCTCCATCGTCAAAGCGGGTCAGGATATCCTTGGCGACGTCCTGCGCATTTGCATAGCCGATGCGCTTGACCTCGCTCAGGTCGATATGTCCAACGAACAGATCGCCAAAATCACGCTTGAGCGCGTCGCGGCCTTTCTTGCCAACGGTCAGGATTTTGACCGTTTTGCCCTTACCGCGCAGCTCTTCCGCCTTGGCGCGAGCCAGCTTGGCTATGTTCGCGTTGAAACCGCCACACAGGCCGCGTTCTGCCGTCATGACAACCAGCAGATGGACATCCTCACTGCCCGTTCCACGAAGCAGCTTGGGGGCGCTGTCGCTGCCCCCGACCGAAGCGGCCAGTCCTGCCATCACGGCATTGAACCGCTGGGCATAGGGACGTGACTGTTCGGCAGCTTCTTGGGCGCGGCGCAGTTTTGCGGCCGCGACCATCTGCATGGCCTTAGTGATCTTGCGGGTCGATTTGACCGACTCGATCCTGTTTTTAAGGTCCTTAAGATTTGGCATGTGCCCGCCTCTCCCTTAAGCGAAGGTTGCGGCGTATTCGTCCAGCGCAGCCTTGATCCTGTCAGAAGCGTCACCCTTGATCTTGGGATCTTCGTCCGTGATCCACTTAAGAAGGTCGGCATGCTTTCCGCGCAGGTGCGACAGCAGACCAGCTTCGTAACGACCGACATCCGAGACGCTGATCTTGTCGAGGTACCCGTTGGTTCCCGCGAAGATGACGCAGACGATTTCCGCGTTGGTCAGCGGCGAGTATTGCGGCTGTTTCATCAGCTCAGTCAGACGCGCACCACGGTTCAGCAGCTGCTGAGTTGCGGCATCCAGGTCCGAGCCGAACTGCGCAAACGCAGCCATTTCGCGGTACTGCGCCAGTTCCAGCTTAACCGGACCGGCAACCGATTTCATCGCATCGGTCTGGGCGGACGAGCCCACACGCGAAACCGACAGACCAGTGTTCACAGCAGGACGGATGCCCTGATAGAACAGTTCGGTTTCCAGGAAGATCTGACCATCGGTGATCGAGATCACGTTGGTCGGAATAAACGCTGATACGTCTCCACCCTGGGTTTCAATAACCGGCAGAGCGGTCAGCGAGCCTGCACCGAAATCTTCATTCAGCTTCGCCGAACGCTCCAGCAGACGGGAGTGGAGGTAGAAAACGTCACCCGGATACGCTTCACGGCCCGGCGGACGGCGCAGCAGCAGGGACATCTGACGATAGGACACAGCCTGTTTTGACAGGTCATCATAGATGATCAGCGCGTGGCGGCCATTGTCACGGAAGTATTCGGCCATCGCGGTCGCGGCGTAAGGTGCCAGGAACTGCATTGGCGCCGGGTCGGACGCGGTCGCAGCAACAACGATCGAGTATTCAATCGCGCCGGACTCTTCCAGTTTCTTCACCAGCTGCGCAACGGTCGAGCGCTTCTGACCAACCGCAACGTAAACGCAGTACAGTTTCTTCGACTCGTCGTCGCCAGCTGCGTCGTTGTAAACTTTCTGGTTCAGGATGGTGTCCAGAGCAACGGCAGTTTTACCGGTCTGACGGTCACCAATGATCAGCTCACGCTGGCCACGGCCGATCGGGATCATCGCGTCAACCGATTTCAGTCCGGTAGCCATCGGCTCATGCACCGATTTACGCGGGATGATGCCTGGGGCCTTAACGTCTGCAACGCCACGCTTGGAGGCGTTGATCGGGCCTTTGCCGTCCAGCGGGTTGCCCAGACCGTCAACAACACGGCCCAGCAATTCGTCACCAATCGGAACGTCCACGATCGAGTTGGTGCGCTTAACAGTGTCACCTTCTTTGATGTCACGGTCGGAACCAAAGATAACGACACCAACGTTGTCGCTTTCCAGGTTCAGCGCCATGCCCATGATGCCGCCGGGGAATTCGACCATCTCACCGGCTTGTACATTGTCCAGACCGTATACACGGGCAATCCCGTCACCGACGCTCAGCACGCGGCCGATTTCGGCTACTTCGGCTTCCTGACCAAAATTCTTGATCTGGTCCTTCAGGATTGCAGAAATCTCTGCAGCTTGGATTCCCATTTATCCGACCTCTTTCATTGCATTCTGTAGGGAGTTGAGCTTGGAACGGATCGAGCTATCGATCATCTTCGAGCCCACTTTAACGACAAGACCGCCGATGAGGCTTTCATCCACGGTCGCATTGATTGTCACGGTCTTGCCCACACGCTCGGACAGCGTTTTGGACAGTTTTTCCATCTGAGTTTTGGTCAGCGCTTTGGCCGAAGCGACATCGGCGGTCACTTCGCCACGCTCTTCGGCCAGCATGTCACGCAGAACCTGCACCAGTTGCGGCACAACAAACAGGCGACGCTTTTGCGCCATCAGGCCCAGCGTGTTGCGCAGAATTGCATGCAGACCCATTTTGTCGGCAATGGCAGTGATCGCGCCTTCCTGTTCAGCGCGTGAAACCAGAGGCGAGGCGATCAGGTCGCGCAAGTCGGCGCTTTCGCTCAAGGCCGCCGCCAGATCATTTATGCCGGTTTCCAGGCCTGCAAGGTCATTATTCTCTTTTGCAATCTCAAAGATTGCGGTGGCATAGCGCTCGGCAATGCCTGTGGAAATCGAAGCTGGTTCGGACACGTCCACCCTTCCGATACTTTAGGCCCCGAATTCGCGTTGCGGCAGCTACCCCGGGGGCGTGAAGACACCCCGTCCATTTAGGGCGGGGATCAAAATCACCGGGGATGTAGCAGAGCCTATCCAACCAAGCAATACGCTATAGCGGTAACAGAAATATCCACAAATTATTAATTTTCATACACTTACGCAAAGTGCGACGGTTTGGACCCGTTGACGCAGTTGAAAAATGTTACGAATATTCAGGTTTTAGCGATTCCTGTGACTTATTTCCCGCATTTTTTCCGCCGTGATCACGAAGATCGATCATGCGGGTTTCAACAAACCATCCAACGCTTTCAGGGGTCGCCGCGCTGCATCTTTCGTGACTCTGCCACTTGGCGGTTGGATATGCTTGCTGGCTTCAATCATCAGGACACCGCCCGCCATAATTGTGGGCACACGCTGCCCGGTTTTCTCGATCAGGCTTCCTGATTTAAGCCAGAAGCGCCGAAACGACGGTGGCATATAAAGGGCAGAGCAGTGGCTTTCAGGAAGAAAATAATGGGCCTTCAATTGGCTTTCCAATTGCGATGCTGAATACGGACGCCCAAAGCCAAACGGCGTCCGGTCTGCTCTCGACCATAGCCCGGCCCGATTCGGCACAATGAAAAGAGCCCGCCCGCCCGGCCCAAGAACGCGCCAGCATTCATTCAGCAAGTCGCTTGGTCGGCTCGACGTTTCCAAACCATGCATCACCACCAGCTTGTCGACATGACCGGTTTCGACAGGCCAGAGGGTTTCTTCGGTCAAAACAGATACATTCGGCAGTCCAGCGGGCCACGGCATTACACCTTGGGGGCCGGGCATCAGCCCAATCACCCGCCTCGCATCCGCGAGATAAGGTCGCAGCAAGGGTACGGCGAACCCGAATCCGACCACCGTCTGCCCTTTGGCCTCGGGCCACAACTCAATCAACCGCCCGCGAATAGCCGCCTGCGCCGCGCGACCCAACGTGCTGCGGTAGTAAAAATTCCTCAAATCCTGCACGTCAAGATGCATTGCAGACACCCGGTCAATCGGCTTAGCTGCCCGCAGTCTAGCAACGAAAGGGCAAAAGGCCATGCCTCTTGAGATCGTAACCATCCCATGTCTCAGCGATAACTATGCTTTCCTGGCGCATGACGCCGCAAGCGGTCAAACCGCTCTCATTGACGCGCCCGAGGCGGGCCCGATTCTGGCCGAGTTGGATAAACGAGGTTGGACGCTGAGCCACGTTTTGCTGACCCACCATCACTGGGACCATGTAGACGGGGTGGCCAGTATCCTGGAAAAGCATCAGGCCAAGGTTATCGGCGCTGCGGCTGATGCCCACCGCCTGCCCCCGTTGGATCAGCAAGTTACCGAGGGCGACAGTTTCGACCTTGGCGGCGAACCCGTGCAAGTGCTGGACGTGTCGGGCCACACGGTTGGCCACGTGGCATATTACCTGCCAGAAAGCGCGGCTGTTTTCACTGCCGATAGCCTGATGGCCCTGGGTTGTGGCCGCCTGTTCGAAGGGACCGCACCGCAAATGTGGGCGTCTCTGTCCAAACTGGCGGCCCTGCCCGACGAAACAATCGTCTACTCTGGTCACGAATACACACAATCCAATGCCAAATTCGCGATTACAGTTGATCCGGACAACGCTGCGTTGCAACAGCGCATGACCGAAATCAACCGGGCTCGGGCAGCCGGGCAACCGACGGTTCCGTCCTCGCTGGCGCTGGAAAAAGCAACAAATCCTTTTTTGCGCGCCAAAGATCCGGCGATTCAGAGGCATTTAGGTATGGAAAACGCAGATCCGGCCAAGGTTTTTGCCGAAATCAGAACTAGAAAAGACCGCTTCTGATGCCTATTTCCCGGCCTTCCGGGCAACGGTCACGTGAAATGTGACTGTCAAGTGAAAGAAAACCCTTGAAGCCGGGCCATGATCAACCAAACTCTAATAGTATGATGACATGGTCGGATCGGGGCCGAAGCCCGCCCCCATGCGACCCAAGACAAGAAGAGGAGCACCCGCGTGCCTTCATTCTCGAGCACATTAGAACAAGCCATTCACGCGGCCCTGGCGGCTGCGAACGAACGGCGCCATGAATTCGCCACGCTGGAGCATCTGCTGCTGGCGCTTCTGGAAGAGCCTGACGCCATCCGCGTCATGAAAGCATGCAGCGTTGACCTGGATGAGTTGCGCAGCACGCTTGTCGAATTCATTGACGAAGATCTATCAAACCTCGTCACAGATATCGACGGATCCGAAGCCGTCCCGACGGCCGCGTTTCAGCGTGTTATCCAACGCGCCGCGATCCACGTGCAAAGCTCGGGTCGGACCGAAGTGACCGGGGCCAACGTTCTCGTTGCCATTTTTGCCGAACGCGAAAGCAATGCCGCCTACTTCCTGCAAGAACAGGATATGACCCGCTATGACGCTGTGAACTTCATCGCGCATGGCGTGGCCAAAGACCCCGCGTACGGCGAAAACCGCTCAGTCTCGGGCGCGGATCAGGTTGAAGATGAGGCACAGTCCAGCACCGCTGAAGGCGATCAGAAAGAAAGTGCACTGGGGAAATACTGTATTGATCTGAACGCGAAATCGCGCGCTGGTGACGTTGATCCCCTGATCGGCCGGTCCGATGAGGTTGAGCGCTGTATTCAGGTGTTGTGCCGCCGCCGCAAGAACAATCCGCTGTTGGTGGGTGATCCGGGCGTGGGCAAAACCGCTATCGCCGAAGGCTTGGCGCACAAGATTGTCGAGGGTGAGGCTCCCGACGTGCTGGCAAACACCACGATCTATTCGCTGGACATGGGCGCCCTGCTGGCCGGAACCCGTTATCGCGGCGACTTCGAGGAACGCTTGAAGGCCGTTGTGACAGAGTTGGAAGATCACCCGGACGCAGTCTTGTTCATTGACGAGATTCACACCGTGATCGGTGCCGGTGCCACCTCTGGCGGCGCAATGGACGCGTCAAATCTGCTGAAACCAGCCCTGCAGGGTGGCAAGCTGCGGACCATGGGATCGACCACGTACAAAGAATTCCGCCAGCATTTTGAAAAAGACCGCGCGCTCAGCCGCCGGTTCCAGAAAATCGATGTGAACGAACCTTCGGTCGAAGACAGCGTGAAAATCCTGCGTGGCCTCAAGCCTTACTTTGAGAAACACCACGAGATCAAATACACAGCGGATGCGATCAAGACTGCCGTAGAGTTGTCGGCACGCTACATCAATGATCGCAAACTGCCGGACAAGGCCATCGACGTGATTGATGAGGCAGGTGCCGCACAGCATCTGGTTGCTGAAAGCAAGCGTCGCAAGACCATCGGAGTGAAAGAGATTGAGGCTGTAGTCGCCAAAATCGCGCGCATTCCGCCCAAGAACGTCACCAAGGACGATGCCGAGGTTCTGAAAGACCTCGAAGCCTCGCTGAAACGGGTGGTGTTTGGTCAGGATGAAGCGATCGAGGCGTTGGCCAGTGCTATCAAGCTGGCGCGTGCGGGTCTGCGTGAACCCGAGAAGCCCATTGGTAACTACCTGTTCGCAGGTCCGACCGGTGTTGGTAAGACCGAAGTGGCGAAACAGCTGGCGGATAATCTGGGCGTCGAACTGCTGCGCTTCGACATGTCCGAATACATGGAGAAACATGCCGTCAGCCGTCTGATCGGTGCGCCTCCGGGCTATGTCGGGTTTGATCAAGGTGGTCTTTTGACCGACGGCGTGGACCAGCATCCGCATTGCGTGCTGCTGCTGGACGAGATCGAAAAAGCCCATCCGGACGTCTTCAACATCCTGTTGCAAGTCATGGACCACGGAGAGCTGACCGATCACAACGGACGTACGGTGAATTTCCGCAACGTGGTATTGATCATGACCTCGAACGCGGGTGCGCAGGAACAAGCCAAGGCAGCGATCGGCTTTGCCCGTGACCGCCGCGAAGGGGAAGATACGGCCGCCATCGAGCGCACCTTCACGCCGGAGTTCCGCAACCGTCTGGACGCTGTCATCTCGTTCGCGCCACTGCCGAAGAGCGTTATTCTGCAAGTGGTCGAGAAGTTTGTGCTACAGCTTGAGGCTCAGTTGCTGGACCGTAACGTGACAATTGATCTGACACCCAAGGCGGCCGAATGGCTGGCAGACAAAGGGTATGACGACAAGATGGGCGCACGTCCACTGGGTCGCGTGATCCAAGAGCATATCAAGAAGCCGCTGGCCGAAGAACTTCTGTTCGGCAAACTGGCCAAAGGCGGAGTCGTCCGCGTCTCGGTCAAGAAAGGCGAACTGAACCTTGAGATTTTTGGCCCGGATCAGCCGCGCATTCCAGGTGACAAGCCACCACTTCTGACAGCGGACTGACCTACGGCGAAAAGTGATACTAGAAAGCCCGGTTGATCATCCAACCGGGCTTTTTTGCGCCACAGTCTCATGGCCATTCTTCTTTCATAGGGCGCTCGGCCCAACTTGATGTAGTTTGGCTCTTGGTTCTTGTTGGTAGTTCAAACACCAAAGCTGGCTCTGGGTGGCGCGTTGTTGTCGCAATTTCAACTCATGCCAAATCTGCCACCGCTAAACGCCGTGTTTACACTTGAAAGGCGAGGGACAGCTCACGCGCCAAAATGTGACAGTTTGGGTTCTGCCGACCCACTCTGCTCGCAAATAGAACACTCATCGCAACGGGCGGCATCTATGTCATGCATAGGCGGCGTTTAGCGCTCGGTCAGCTTCAATTCGATCCGACGGTTCTGGGCGCGGGCTTCGGGTGTGTCTGCGGGGTTGACGGGCTGAAACTCTCCGAACCCATTGGCGGCCAGCCGGTTTGGCGGAATACCCAGCGCCTCGACCATATATCGTACGACGGACAGCGCCCGACCTTGGCTAAGCTCCCAGTTGTCGCGATATCGCCCAGTCCCGGCTAAGGGTACGTTGTCCGTGTGACCATCAACCCGGATCACCCAATTCAACCCCTCAGGAATTTCCGCAGCTACGCTGCGCAGGATATTGGCCACCTTGGCGACCTCTTGCTGCCCGACCGGCGACAGGACAGCCGACCCTGTATCAAACAGAACCTCGGACGAGAATACGAAACGGTCGCCTTCGATCCGCACGCCCTCTTCATCACCCAGAACATCGCGCAGACGGCCAAAAAACTCTGATCGATACCTTTGCAAATCCTCGGCCTGCGCCACCAGGTCTTCGGCTTCGGCTTCGAGACGGGCGCGCTCGGCTTCTTCCAGTATGCGGCGGCGGCGCTCTTCCGAGGCCGCACGGGCCAACGCAGCGTTCAGATCCTGCCCCAGCGTCTGGATTCGGATATCCGCTGCGGCGTTGCGGTCCGCGTAGTCGTCCAACAAGGCCTGAAGCCCGCCCAATTGTTCACGCAGTGCCGCCATTTGCTGGTTAAGCAAAGCAGTTTCGCGCTGCGCTTTTTCAGACATCGCCTGTTCTGCTGACAACGTTTCGCGGGCGACGGACAGCAGGGCCGCGCGTTCTTCGGCTAGCGTGCGCTGTTCCTGCGCTTCGGCCTGCGCCTCTGTTTGCGCAGCCAATGCCGCCTCAAGCTGGGCCCGCAGGTCTTGCGCGTTCAGGTCGCCAAACTGTCGTTCTAATTCCGCCTTCGCAGCTTGCGCCGCTGCCAGCAGGGTCAACGTCTCCTCGGCCTCTTTGCGCTGCGCTTCCAGGGCAAGCGTCATGGCTGTCAGTTCCGCATCAGCATCCTGTAACCGGTTGCGCAAGTTTTCAGCGGCAGCGGCTTCGGCCAGTTTAGCGGCTTCTTCGGCGCTCAATTCTTCCTCAAGCTCAGATATGCGGGTCGACTGCGCGGCCTCGGTTTGCTCCAGGTCAGCGACCAGAGCTTCAAGCGCTTCTCGCTGGGCTGCGGCCAGACGCGCGGCCTCGGTTTGCTCATCGATCTCTGCCCGGCTTTGCGCCAAGGCAAGCTTCAAAGCGTCCTGTTCGTTCTGCAAATCCGCGATTTCGCCCTGCGCAAGTTCTTGTTCAAGTAGCAGGGCCGCAACCTGATCCTCAAAATCGGTCAGTTGGATCTGTGCTTGCACCAGCTCTGTCTCAACCTGGTTCAGCGTTGAATTCAGCACACCCAAGCGCGCTTGCAACCGGCTGTTTTCGCGTTCTTCCAAACCCAACGCGCCGGCCAGTGCGGCGACCTCATCCGACAGGGCGGTCAACTCATCCTCTTGCCCCGAGATCGTTTCTCGTAACACGAACTGGACCACCATGAAGATGGTCAGCACAAAGGTCAGCACCATCAGAAGCCCGGTGATCGCATCCACAAAGCCGGGCCAGACCGAACCTTGGAACCGCTGACCTGTACGACGCGAAAGGGCCATGCCTTACTCTCTTTCCGGCGCGGTCCGAACAGCGCCGCGGGGCAATGTCAGAGCTTTGACCAACAGTTCGATATCCTTGCGGATTTCGCTCATGCTTTCCTGACGACCAGCCGAGATTTCTTCGAGGATACGCAGCAATTGCACATCCATCGACCGCAGGCGCATGCGGCTTTCGGCATCAATTCCGTCACCGGTGCCCTGCTCACGCATGTGATCCAACAAGGCATCCTGTCCAAGGGCCACCCGCTCAAGGGCGGCTGTCACACCCTCGTTGTTTTCCTGCCGCTGGTTCATCTCGCCAATCGCATCCGTCAATTGGCCCAGCTTGGACGACACGGCGGCGCGGTCTGCCTCTTGCGCTGAAAACAAGTCTTGCAAGGCGTTCATCTGTTCTGACATCGCATCCAGAACCGGGGTCAGAACAGCCAGTTCGGCACCCCCTTCGTCGCTGGCACCGAATCCTACCCGCGTGATCGAGGAAAGCCATTCCTCAAGCTCACGGTAGAAGCGGTTTTGGCCATGCCCTGCAAAAAGCTCCAGCAAGCCGACGATCAACGATCCGGCAAGACCCAGCAACGACGAGCCAAACGCCACGCCCATACCTTGCAACTGCGCCTCCAACCCCACCATCAAACGATTGAAGACCGCCAGCCCCTCTTCACCCTCTTGCGGGTTAAGGCTGCGGATGGTGTCAACAATGGCCGGAACCGTTGTGGCCAGCCCGAAGAACGTGCCCAAAAGACCAAGATAAATCAGGACATTGGTGATATATCGGGTGATCTCTCGTTCTTCTTCGACACGTTCGGCCACGGAATCCAAGATGGACCGCGTCGAAGTCGAACTGATCTGAGACCGGGCGCCCCGTTCGCGCAGCAGCGACGCCAGCGGCGCCAACAATTGTGGTGTACGGGCATCTTCACGGACCACACCGCCCACAAAGGCTTCGATCCAGCGCACCGACCCGATCAGCTGTGCCACCTGATAGAAACAGGCGAACACGCCGATCACGAAGACCAGAATGATAAAGCCGTTCAGATAAGGGTTGGCATAGAAAACCGGCAGCACATAGGGCAGCGCCATGAAGACCCCGAACCCTGCCAACGCGATCGCGACCAGCATCGTAACGATCTGACGAATGGGTTGCGAGAAATGTGGTCTCGCGCCCTGATGTGCCTGCGCCATGCGCGTGGTTCCCGGTTTTTGCCTGCTCTTGCGTGAATCTAGCGAAATTGCGTCGGTGACGCCAAGGGTTTATGCGGTGATGGTACGCACCCGTTGCGCTAACCACTCAAGATCAGGATCGCGCAGGCCGATCTCGGCCAGATGTTCAGCAGTGTTGTAAAGATATTCGGTGTTCGGTCCACGCCCACCGACGGCATGTGCGATAATCCGGGCTTGATCCTCTAGCGGCATGCCACCGCAATACTGCACGTGGTCGGCATCAATCACGTAGGTCACGGCATTGACCGTCTCACCCGACTCGAGATGCACATCCAGCATCGCCTCAACATAAGCTGATGAAATCAGCTCACGTTCGCGCAGTTCCTGAAGGGTGCGATCCTCATGGCCTGCTTCAACCGCCAGGGCCAAGCCTTTGCAGTTGGCTTCGGCTTGTTCATCCAAGGCCAAAACCAGTCCGGGATGTTCTTCGGTGCCGCGATGATGGATCGAGCTCATGCAGAAAGACCGGGCGTAGCCATGCAATGTGGCGCGTTCGCCGCGCGAAACCGGGAATCCCGGATTCCACAGCAGCGATCCATATCCGAAAACCCACATCGTCATAGCTCTGGCCCTTGCCCGTTTGCACCTATAAACATCAAATCCGAGGTGGGAAAAAGGGCGAACTGCCATGCGCGGTCTGATACGAGCAGTCATTTTCACAGTTGTGATCTGGAGCATCTATTGGTTCGTCGCCGGTTTCGGTCTGCGCAACGCAATCACCGCGTGGTTCGATGCACAGCAGGCGCGCGGCTGGCAAGCCGAATTCTCGGACGTTGAAACCAACGGGTACCCGTTTCACCACATGACGCGTCTGAATAACCCCGCGCTGGCCGATCCGGGCACCGGCACCGCATGGAGCGCAGACTGGATCGAATTCCAAAGCCCCGCGATCTGGCCCGGACGACAGGTCCTGCGGTTTGCCAATACGCCTCAGCGCTTGTCCTATTTCGACCAGACCGCAACCATTCAAGCCAGTGACCTGCAAGCCGAACTGCAACTTCAGCCCGGCGTGGCCTTGGTTCTTGAGAAGATGGCGCTGACTGCGGGACCGTGGTCAATCACCGACGACACCGAGGCGCTGGCCGGCGGCAATACATTGGCCCTAGTGATGGAGCAGAGCGCCATACCCGAGGCATACGTAATTCGCGCCCAAGTCGACGGTTTCACGCCCGGGGATGACCTGCGCGAGTTGATGCGCTCGGCCACGACGTTGCCACCGGCTTTTGAGACGCTCGAACTGGACTTGACCGCCACGTTTGACAAAACGTGGGACCGCTCTGCCCTGGAAGAAAGCAGGCCGCAGCCGGTAAAAATCGACCTGCGGTTGGCCGAGATGAAATGGGGTGCATTGCGCCTGTTCGCAGCCGGTGAGTTGGATGTTGATGCGCAAGGCATTCCAACCGGCGAAATTGCAATCCGGGCTGAGAATTGGCGCGACATGATCGCCATGGCCAACGCCGCCGGTGCTTTGCCGGATCAGGCGGTTGACACGGTGACGCGCGCGCTGAATTTCATGGCCGGGCTGGGCGGCAATCCGAATACGCTGGATATGCAGCTGAACCTCAGGGATGGTTTTGTGGCCTTGGGCCCCCTGCCCCTTGGCCCTGCCCCTCGTCTGATCTTGCGCTAGCGGCAGTATGGGCCACGGCGATGGCGCGCCATATCCAGGTGGAAATGGTCCTGGTGATACCGATCTGCATTTGGCCCCAGCACGGTACCAAACGGACCACACGCACCACGCCAAACCTTGGTGAGTTGGCGTTTTGACGGGTTCTTACGCCAGCCGTTCAAGACCGTTACGACCTCACCATCCGCCATTTTAAAGCCCGAGATATCAATCGCCCGGCCTTTGCCGTGTTCTGAAATCCTTGCACCTTTTTGGTTGTTCCGGGTGCGGCAGGCATAATGGGCGGCGACCTGCAACTCAACCACCGGCCCGCGCCGTTTGAAGGTTGGTTTAACGGACTTGTCGACCCACTCGTTCAGGGCAATCGCCGTACCACAATCCATTGTCGATGGACGGCTAAGAGCCACACCAGAAACTGAGGTGATCTGAACCGCCTCTTTGATTCCACACGCCTTGATCTTGCCGGGTACACGACCGACCGGCTTACCCTGAATGGCGATATCCCCACAGACCGAGCTTTTGCGCAGCTTGCGTCTCTTGAAAAGCGCCTCTTGCTCTAACGCCTTTGGCCGCAGGTAGGGCATCAGCGAGGTATCCGGCCCCAGCAAGGGTAAATCCGAAGGACGCGCTGCCACCGCCAGGGCTTGCGGAGACACTGGGCGCAGCACCGGGCGAACCTTGACGTCTGGTAAGGAGGACGCGAAAGCAAAGGATGTCCGCGCGACGGGAACCAGCGACTGTTCTGGAGGGGAGGCGTTGGACACTGTCGCACTGACGGCCACGCATCCGATCACCAACATCCTCCAGAGGTGTCTCATGTGCTCGCCTTTCCCCTTCCGAAATCCGGCGCATCCGTATCCTGCCCCGCGTCGATGATCCCACGGCGTATCGCGCGCGTGCGGGTGAAGTAGTCGAACAGATGTTCGCCATCACCGGTACGGATAGCACGTTGCAGCGCAAAAAGCTCTTCGGTGAAGCGGCCCAGAATTTCCAGCGTCGCATCCTTGTTCGACAGGAAAACATCCCGCCACATGGTCGGGTCCGAGGCGGCAATCCGCGTGAAATCCCGGAAACCGGCAGCCGAGTATTTGATGACCTCGCTGTCCGTCACTCGGCGCAGATCGTCTGCCACACCTACCATCGTATAGGCGATTAGGTGCGGCGCATGCGAGGTGACAGCCAGAACCAGATCATGATGCTCTGCGTCCATCTCATCCACATAAGACCCCATGCCTTCCCAAAGTGCACGCAGGCGGGCAATGGCGTCGGTGTCCGAATCTGCAACCGGCACCAACAAGCACCAGCGGTTGTCGAAAAGCTCGGCAAAACCAGATTCGGGGCCGGAATGCTCGGTCCCGGCCAATGGATGGGCCGGAACGAAATGCACGCCATCAGGAACATGGGGTAAGACCGCCTGGATCACATGCCCTTTGACAGACCCCACATCAGTGACGGTCGCCCCCGGCTTCAAGGCCGGCGCGATTTCCTCGGCCACTGCGCCCATCACCCCGACGGGAATACATAGAACCACCAGATCGGCGCCCTCGACCGCCTCTTGCGCTGTCTCACAGACCCGATCGCAAAGGCCGATCCGCCGTGCAGTCTCACGGGTCGCCTTGGACCGTGCATAGCCGGTGACCTCATTGGCAAGGCCCGCGCGTTTTATAGCCCAGAACATGGATGACGCAATCAGACCCAGCCCGATCAGAGCGACGCGGTCATATACCTGACTCATGCGGCCCCCCTTTTGAACGCGGTAATGACCGCGACGACACGACGGCAGGCTTCTTCGTCACCCACCGTGATGCGTAGCGCGTTGGGCAGGTTGTAACCTGCGACGCGCCGCACGATCAGACCTTGGGTCTTGAGAAAGTCATCACAGGCCTCGGCCTCGGCCTGATCGGCAAAGCGCGCGAGGATAAAGTTGGTGCATGAGGCATCCGAGGCAACGCCAATCTTGGCCAGTTCATCTGACAACCACACGCGCAGGCGCGCATTCTCGGCCTGACAAAAGGACAGAAAATCCTGATCGGCCAAAGCCGCCTCGGCCGCAGCCAACGCCGTCAGAGACAGGTTGAAAGGCTGGCGCACCCGGTTCAGCACGTCGATGATTGCCTGAGCGGCATAGCCCCAGCCAACGCGCATTCCGCCCAGCCCGTAGACCTTTGAAAACGTCCGGGTCATGATCACATTCTCGAACCAATCCACCAGCGATGCGCCGCCATCAAAACCGTCGACAAATTCGGCATAGGCTCCGTCAATCACCATGAGACAGGTCTGCGGCAAAGCCTCGGCCAGTCTTACCAGTTCAGCCTCGGCAATCATGGTCGAGGTCGGATTGCCCGGATTGGTCACGAACACGATCCGCGTTTGGTCGGTGAGCGCGGCAAGAATATTGTCCACGTCCACGCGGCGCTCACGCTCTGGCACCATGACAGGCGTCGCACCGGCCATGCGGGCGATGATCGGATACATCGAGAAACCATGTTCGGTATAAATGACCTCATCCCCCGGCCCAGCATACGCCTGAGCGACGAACTGAAGCACCTCATCGCTGCCAACACCGCAGACGATCCGTGCGGGGTCCAGCCCGTGACGCTTTCCAATCGCTGCCCGAAGACTGGCGTGGTCGGTGCTTGGGTAGCGGTGCAGCGTCGCCGCACTGTTGCGCACGGCCTCAATCGCTTTGGGGCTGGGACCGAAAGGGTTTTCGTTCGAGCTGAGTTTGATCACATGCTCAACCCCGGCCAGATGCGACTGGCCGCCCTGATACAGCGCGATGTCCATAATACCGGGTTGAGGTGTGATCTTGTTCATAAGAGGCTCCGTTTATTGAAGCCTCTCATACCTGTCTCAACGGGGTGAGAAAAGCGGCAATTCCGTCACGCCGCCCGGAAACGGGCCGTCGCCGGGTCAACGCTGTAAAACGGTGCAATTTCTTCGGTTCGGCGCGACAGGTCGTTAACGCTGTCGATGATGAACTGAACGGTATCCTCATGCATCAGATACGAAAAGTTCAGCCGCACCCACCCGGGCTTTTTCATCTCTTCCCCCGCAGACAGAGATGCATACAGCTGGTCCGACGCGGCACGGTCAATCCCCAGCAGACGATGCGCATACGGCCCGGCACAGGCACACCCGCCCCGCGCTTGTATGCCATAAACATCGCTAAGCATTCGGGTGAACAGTTGCTGGTGCACGGGCTGACCTGAATTGTCGCGTACAAGAAAGGAAAATATCGGCAGGCGATGCGGGTTGCCCGTGCCCAACAGTGTCAGGTTCGGGTTTCCGCGCCACCCGTCCAGCGCCATACGATTGTACTGCGCTTCGCGGCGGGCGATCTCATCAGTGCCGACAACATCCTTGACGATGAAAGCAAGCGCTGCGCGGATGTCTCCGATCACATTGGGCGTGCCCGCCTCTTCCCGCGTGGCCAGATCCTTGCTGTAGTCATGCCGCCAGGGCGAGACAAAGCTGACTGTGCCGCCACCGGGCCAACTGGGGCACGTCCGCTTTACGGCCTTCTGGTTGACGATCAGGACACCTGACGCCCCCGGCCCGCCCGGAAACTTATGCGGTGAAACAACGATAACATCCTTGCGCGCATCCTCGGGACCCATGTCCATTGGCAGGTAGGGGCCGCCACCTGCGTAATCCCACACCGAAACTGCCCCATGCGCCTTAAGCAAACGCGTTATCGAGTCCGGGTCGGTGATGATTCCCGTCACGTTTGAAGCCGCCGAAAAGGACCCGATGATCAGATCCGACGCAGCGTTTTCGACCAGTTTTTGTTCGAGTTCGACCAGATCAACACCGCCGTCAGCCGCCTCGGGCACCTCGATCACACGCGCCTTGCTTTCACGCCACGGCAAGATGTTCGAGTGATGCTCATACGGCCCGATCAAGACGACCGGCCGGTCAGCTGTATTTACACCCAATAAGCTGACCAGCCGGTTCAGGCCCGCGGTGGCACCAGACCCGGTGAAAATCACCGCATCCTCTCCCCGTGTCGCACCAACGATGCGGGCTATTTCTGAACGCGCCTCGCGGCGTAAACGCGTCATGTAGGATCCGCAATATGAGGCCTCTGTGTGACTGTTGGCATAAAAAGGCAGCACCTGTTCGGCAACAAACCTTTCAACCTGACGCAGCGCACGCCCCGAAGCGACGTAATCCGCGTAGACCAGTGGCACGTGCCCGTGCAAACCCGGGATCAGAACGTTTTCTCCGATCAACCCATCACGCAGGCTAGCAATGCGAGTGGTGGTTTGGATATCTGCGCGAAACTTGGACAGGGTCATGGTTTGGGCTCCGTATTGCACCACTCAATATGATTGAGGTGCAGCGCAGATACTTCACAATATTTTGCTGAATTTCTCCCTATTTTGTGTCAAATGACTTCATATGAATGAAAATTTAGATCGAATCGACACACGCATCCTGAAAGAGCTTCAACAGGACGCTACCCTGTCTCAACGCGAGCTGGCCGACCGAGTCGGCCTGTCACAGAACGCCTGCTGGCGGCGGCTCAAGTCACTGAATGAGAACGGCGTACTGATTGGGTCCACTGCGAGGATCGCGCGTGAGAAACTTGGATTAAGCCTTGTGGTTTTTGTCATGCTGCGCACGCGGCATCACTCGGCCGAGTGGCTGCAGGCCTTTCGCCGCCACGTTCTGACGATCCCCGAGGTGGTGGATTTTCACAGGATCGGTGGTGACTACGATTATCAGCTGAAAGTTGTCACACAGGACATGGCGTCATACGACAAGGTCTACCAGCGCCTAATCGAAAAGGTCGAACTGGACAGCGTGACCTCTTACTTCGCAATGGAAGCAATCGCCGAAGGGCGACCGCTGCCACTCTGATCCGCTCTTCATCTGGCCGAAAATATCCCGGGGGAATCGCGGCCTGACGCGATGGGGGCAGCGCCCCCCCTTTAACAAAAAAGACCGCGCCTTCTGGCGCGGCCTTTCGGAATTCAATATCAGCGAAAATTAGTTCTTCGCGTAGAATTCAACGACCAGGTTCGGCTCCATGACAACCGGGTAAGGCACATCACCCAGGCCCGGTGCGCGGACGAAAGTAGCCGTCATCTTCGAGTGGTCGGCGTCGATGTAATCAGGCACATCACGCTCGGCCAAAGCGGCAGCTTCCAGAACAACGGCCAGTTGCTTGGATTTGTCACGCACTTCGATAACGTCGCCTTCCTTCACACGGTAGGACGGGATGTTGACCCGCTTACCGTTTACTTTGACGTGACCGTGGTTCACGAACTGACGTGCAGCGAAGACAGTCGCTACGAACTTGGCGCGGTAAACAACAGCGTCCAGGCGGCGTTCCAGCAGACCGATCAGGTTTTCACCGGTGTCGCCTTTGACACGCTCAGCTTCGGCGTAGATGCGGCGGAATTGCTTCTCGGTCAGGTCGCCGTAGTAACCTTTCAGCTTCTGCTTGGCACGCAGCTGCAGACCAAAGTCAGACAGCTTGCCTTTGCGGCGCTGACCGTGCTGGCCGGGGCCATATTCACGACGGTTGATCGGGGATTTCGGACGACCCCAGATGTTTTCACCCATCCGGCGGTCAATTTTGTACTTGGCAGACGTGCGTTTGGTCACGGCTGATCTCCTTCGTTATGGTCGAGGCCCAGCGGGCCACTATGAAGGGCGTTGTCCTCTTGAGGTTTTCCCCATGACAGGCATCCCCTTGCGGGGGCCACCAACACCAATGAAGCCGCGCTTATATATGCGAAACCGGCAGAGTCAACAGAGCAAACCATGCGACGCAGGAATTTCCTCGGAAACTGATCTTTATCGGGGCTTCAATCGACCCTGCGACCAACTAAAACCGCTTTCCTTGGGTCCAGATCGCCCACATCCGGCGTTGGCCTGAACGGAAACGCAACGATGGTCCTGTCCTGTTCAGCTGCTTCGTCGCTTTGGTTTTCGATCTCGATGAATTCACTGATCCAGAATTCCTGATCACGCCCCGGACATGCACCTTCAAAGACGAGTATTGGAGCCGATTCACCCGAAACAAGAAAGACGTGCGCCGTGTAGGTCTGGGCACCATTTGTCAAAACGATCAGTCCACGCGCTGCGTCCGGCAGGGTTTGTATCTGAACGTTCCGAACCGTTGGTGCCGCTTGGATGCCAGCCACTCTGCCCAACTCCAAAGGCTGCGCGGCGGGCTCCGCCAGATACCGCGCCTGACCGCGCCATGACCACGCTGCTCCGACACTCAGAAAGGACAAGGGCGCAGCCTCAAGCCCATCAATTTCCGTCTGAGTCCAGAAAATGGCTACTCGACCGCTTGCTCCGGTTCTCATTTGACCGCCTGTACCGTTCAACTTATCACTGTTCACGTTTTTCATCCTTATCAGCGCAAAATGAGGTGGAAAAGAGACATCAATACAGCGATCGTTAAACTGTTGCTTAAGAGATTCAATTCACGTTCCCTTGTGGATCGGTGACGCACAGGGCGTGATATCAGCACTTTCTCGTGCTTGGCACGGGTTTCGCGGGCTCGTCGGCGGATACACCGAACGTTCGGCTTTGTTCACCGTCGCATTGGCGCTTGCCGCGCCTCACCTGAAACCCGAAGGCGCGCTATTCGACCGAGGTGCCTCGGTCGTGTCTACAGATAGGTTCAAAGCAGATATTTTCGGGACTACTGAAAACTGCCACCCGAAGGCGGCTATCTGGATGGTGCTTATGTTGGGAGGTCAGATTTCCAAGGATTTCGGCAGGTCCGCCCTTCGGTAGAGAATCGCGCCCAGGATTTTCGGGTCGAAAGCCGGTTTAATTTCGTGAGCAGCCAGCGCCCGTTTCAACTGAGGCTGATTGCATTTCGCCTCGATCAAAAGGCTTTTGAAAGTCACGTATCTACTGCGGAAGCAGGCCGTGGCGGCGGGCGCGACCCACGCGTATTCTCCGCCTTGAACGCTGACAGTTTTCAAGACCGTCTCGCCAAACTGGGCTGAGATTAGCCGCTTACCGGCAGCCACTCCGGTACCAGCATCATGAACGCATGACCAGCACTCATGCCTGTCAGGCCGCGCGGCGTAAGAGATTTCACCTCCCGCGGATCGACCAGAAGGCCGCTGAGGCCGAGCTCATTTTCCAGCCAAATGACGCGCCGCAGCCGGCCGCCAAACACGGCGGAAAGTACCAGTTGCATCTTCTTCCGGCTGATTTCAGCGCTCTTTGCCAGATTGACCATCCTGCCGGAAGCTTCCCCGACAGGAGTAGCAATGCATTCGATACTGGCAAGAAGCGCGCCCACATGCTCATGATCGACCCCCCGACTAATTTTGCCCAGTTTCCGGCCACCGTCGTGCAACGGCGTCCGCAACCCTTCATCAATAAGGGCTGCCACCATAGACCGGGAAGCGTTGAGAACCAGCGGCAGCAGGGTGACCGCAACCGCCCGCTTCATCTCCGCAGCCACCATTTTACCGGTCTCAAAATCCAAAAGAACGTGGGAACCAGGAAGCCCCGCTTCATCTTCTGAGATGACGCCTTTGGCCCGGAGCACATTCTTGAGCGTGACATCCTTCACGCTTTCATAAGCCGCTATATCGGTTGCATGATTCACGCCCCTAAGTTTCAAGGGTGTATCATGAGCAATCTATTATGGCTGACTGAGAACAGATGGAGCGTCTCCAGCCTTGCTTCCTGAATAGTCATGGCACGCCGAGGGTTGACGACAGGCGTGTGTTGAGCGGGTTATCTTTTTCGATCGCAATGGGTTGCGGTGGTCGGATGCTTTAGGGGAGTACGGCGCGCTTAAGTCTCTCTATAACCGCTGGAAGCGTTTGAGCGATGAGGGGGTGTTTGCCCGGATCATGGAAGGGCTGGCCGCCGAACATTCCGATCACAAGGCGATCATGATCCCCTCTCGGGACATTGCCAGGCAATGCCCTGACGGGCAGTGGACGCAACCTATCTGAAGGCACATTGCACGGCCTCAGGCCTACGGCTGAAAAAGGGGGCGTGGACGCCTGATTGGACGCACCAAGGGTGGCATGAACACCAAGTTGCACGCCGTAACGGACGCCTCCGGCCGCCCCCTCCGGTTCTTCATGATTGCCGGTCAGGTCAGTGACGACACGGGTGCCAGGGCGCTCCTGAGCAGCCTACCATCCGCCGATTGGATGATCGCTGACTGCAGTTATGATGCGGGCTGGGTTCGGGAGGCCTTGAAAGACAAAGGGATACGGCCCTACATCCCGGGCAGGAAGCCTCGCGACGAGGTGGTGCGATACGACAAGCGCAGCTACAAACGCCGCAACTGGTTCGAGCTCATGTTTGGCCGGTTGAAGGATTGGCGCCGAGGAGCAACCTGCTGGGAC